>JACCXL010000092.1 GCA_013697015.1 Chthoniobacterales bacterium
CTCTTTCCTCTCTCCAGCCGGGCATGCGCGTCATCACAACCCGGCTCTTCGCCGATCGCAACGGGCTCACGCAATTCCTGGAAACGGTACCGATCGTGCGCTCTGAAGAAGCCAGCGGAGATATTCCCAATCTGTGGAGACGTCTTTACGAACAGTTTGAAGCATCTTGTCGTGACGGATGGCGCGCGAAAGTAGAAGCGCGCTGGCACTATCTTAAAGATGCGGCCGACATCAGGATGTCCGAACAAATCTTTCTGCGCCGGGTTGGCAAACCTCAGGACGGAATTGTTTCGAAGTTTATCAACCGGCCGCTTTCGCGACCGATCACGCGTCTTCTGCTCAAATTTCCGATCGCGCCCACCACGTGGACGTTGTCCATATCTGCGTTGCCGTTCCTCTCTTGCGTGTTAT
Source organism: Chthoniobacterales bacterium (assembly GCA_013697015.1). Taxonomy (GTDB): domain Bacteria; phylum Verrucomicrobiota; class Verrucomicrobiia; order Chthoniobacterales; family UBA10450; genus JACCXL01. Next base: position 412 of record JACCXL010000092.1, read on the forward strand.
TGCTGCGCGGCGATTACGCCGGCATCTTGATCGGAGTGGCCGTTTATCAGCTCTCCAGTATGCTCGACGGCTGCGATGGTGAAATTGCGCGCGCAAAATATTTGGAATCGAAACGCGGCGGACGGGTCGACGATTTCTGTGACCTCATGGGAGGCTTTTTCTTCATGACCGGTCTCGGCTTCGGCCTCGGTCACGCACACGGTTCCGCGTTCTACGCGGTGGAGGGAATTTTATGGGTCCTGATAATGGCCGCCAATGAGTTCCTCTTAAGAATCGCGAAACTCGAAACGAATCTCGGATCGACCGACCTGACCGGGGCCTTGTATCCACGCCACCGTCAGTTGATTGAGCACTCGGGCGTTTTGTTCTTCGGAGAAAGATTTGTGTGGTGGCTCCTTCAGTTGACGAAGCGCGACGTCGGCATCTTGTTTTTTCTCGTTCTCGCGCTCGCAGGTCTTGCTCCATGGATTCTTCACCTCTCGCTCGCAATCGCCGCGCCGGGTCTACTTCTCACTGGAATCACCCGGATAAAGACGCGCGCTCATGGCCGCGGGGCCGTGGCTCCCTACTCGCATTTGTAAGTGTGCTTCCGCGCACGCCAGCATTTCTGGCGTGTCGACATCCTGCCACCAGGCATTCCCTATATTGATCGCGCGCACCTTGTTCTCCCCCGCCATCAACCGCACCCCAGCGGCCAGACTGCAATCGCCGTTTTCTCGGGCCTTCTCGAGGTAACCGAAAATCTCCAGCGGGCAGACAAAAATTCCCGTGTCGATCGCATCGTAGGTCTGCAGCTCCTTGCCGATGGCGATCACGCGTTCACCGCGTGTCTCCACTTTCATCGCGTCGTCGAGGTCGTAAATTGAATCAATTTTCCGGTCGATCGCCAGACTGAGCTCGTCCGCATGCACCTGCCTAACGAATACCTGGAGGGCCTCCCGCGCGAAGAGATGGTCGCCCATCATCAGCAGAAAAGGAGCCTCGAGAGACGGCGCCGCGCATAAAAGAGAGACGCCATTTTGCTTTTGCCACTCCGGATTGTGGATGGCGTGAAGGCGAATGCCTGGTGGCATCAACGGCTCCAGACCTTCGAGCAACAGCTCGCTCTCGCAGCCGACGACGGCATGGAGCGTTGTAATTCCTACCTCGACCATCGCGTCGAGTGTGTAGGAAATCAGCGGACGCCCGCGAATCGGGACGAGCGGTTTCGGCAACGACGCGTCCGCGAAGCGCAGACGCGAGCCGCGGCCCGCCATCAAGACGACTGCTTCTGTCGTCGATCGAGACCGATCAAATTCCATAGTAGAATTTTAGTCCCCAAACCCGGAGGCGCTGCGGCAGAAAACGAAAGATGAAGGGCGCGATGTGCGCCTGAAAAAAATCGCCGACGGTGATGCGCGGCGGAGGATTCTTCTCGTCGAGCAAGCGCAGGACGCGACGCGCGACCAACTTCGGTTTGGGCGCCTTCTTCATGTTGCGATCAGCTTCGTCCCAAACTTTAGCAACCCGCGGATTTTCCATGCCGGTTTTCACGACGGAATCATTGAAGCTCGTGCGGATGTCGGCCGCCTGCAGATCCACGAGGCGGATCTTCTCGTCCGCCAGTTCCAACTGGGCCGTCATGGTATAGGACGCCATCGCCGCCTTGGCCGCATTGTAAGGAGCCATGAAGGGGACCGGCAGTCGCGAAGCGAGCGAAGTGACGTTCACGATCAAGCCCCGCTGCTGAGCGCGCATGGCGGTGAGCGCGAGACGCATGAGCTGCACGTGTGCGAGGACGAGCAGTTGAAAATGTTTCGCGAGCGCCTCTTCCGAATTCAATTCGAAAGGCCCGAAGTCTCCGGCCCCGGCGTTGTTGATGACGACGTCGAAATAACCCGCTTCGGCGAGCGCGCCCTCAAAGGCTTGCTCGATCGAACGCGCATCCATCAATTCCAGAGCGACGGGGTGCATCCCCGCGGCGCTCGGAATCCGCGCGGGCGATCGGGAAGTTCCCCACACTTCGTCGCCGCGCGCGATCAGCAAATCCGCGATGGCGCGGCCGATCCCCGAGCTTGCGCCGCTCAGAAAGATTTTTTTCACAACGCGCGCGTCCTTTCCACTTGGTAAAGAGCGACGTCCCGCTGTTTTAACTCAATCAACATGGAACGATGGAACTGCGCGACCGGGACGAGCCGCCAATCCGGCGGCAGGACAAGCGCGGCATCGTCCGTGTAAATCGCTTTTGCATTGGCGAGGAGCTTCGGGTCTGCCGTGGCGAATGGAACCTTCGGACTATAAAACGCCGTAAACTCCGGCGCATACCAGAGGACGTGTCGCTGATCTTCCCTAACGAACAAAACAACCTGCTTCCGCTCCGCCGGCACGTAGCGCGCTTGCAGAAACCGCACGAACTTCATCGGCGGCGGCTCTTCGCGGTGATTCTGGATCGCCAGGGGCAAGGAATTGAAGAAGAGAAAAGCGGGGATGAGAAATCCGGCGGGGCGCCAGCGTTTGGGCAGCTGCAAGAAACCGCGCCCCATCGCCGTGAGCACCAGCGGATAAATGATCAGGTAATACCTTTGGTTGGCCGGCAGAACACAATAGATGATGACGATGTGCAGGAGCGCCCAGGAGCGGTGCGTATTCCAAAACTCGCGATCGGACGCGGGAAAACGCGCGCAGTAAACGCTCACTCCAGTCAAAACGAGCAAAGCACCAGGCACGAGGGTAAGCGCACCGAGACGCAGAAATCCAAACCCGACGCCGAACCAGCCGAGAAAATGCGCCCCGAAGCGAAGGCCAAAATAGCGGACACTGAAATCGCTCGCGCCGATGTAAGCATGCGGTTTGTCGAGCCGCCAACGCCATTGGCTGTAAAGCTGCGCCGGATAAGCCTGCCACGAGGGAAGATCAGGCGTGACTTTTGCCTGGAGATAAAATGTGGGCAGGAGCCAGCAGAGGCACCCTCCGATCAAGGCGCCGAATCCAATCAACCAAACGCGCGCCGGCGGCCGGCGCTGGAGCAATGCGCCGGCCAGAATGACGACCGCGACCGCGAACAATTGCGGCCTCACCCCGGTCGCGATCGCTCCCACCGCGGCCGCGCCTAACAAGTCGCGCAGGCGCCCGCTTCGCCGATAAAGCAGCGCGCAAAAGAGCTGCGTGCTCAAAACCGCCGCTCCCAACATATCGGTCAGAACTTGCGTCGAAGTCATCCAGACCGCGGGCGCGATGGCGAGCGTGCCCGCGAGCAACCAGGCAAAGCGTTCTCCGAAATGAAGCCGCGCAATCAGGAACCAGACCGTGACAAAGAGCGCTCCACCGAGACAGCTCAGGAGATGAAGCGAAAACTCCGGATCCCAATGCCCAAGAGTGGTCAGGCACCAGCCGAGAAAAATATAGAGCGGGTAACCGGGCGGATGCGGCTGATGTTTCCAAAGATTGAATTCGCGCACGCCAAGCGCGAATTGGACCGAGTCCCATTCGTCGAGTACGGGACTACGCGTGCAGAAGTAGAGCAGAAAAGCGAAAGCGAAAATGAGCGCCGCTTTCCCTCGATACGCGCGACCGCTGGCGGAAATCGTGTCCGCTAACTTCTGCAAACGGAGAGGAAACGTGACGGGATCAGAATGAGTCATGAGCGGCGGCGCCAACCTTACGGACTTCTGGCGGAAGCGCATTGCGGATGGCCGTGAAATTGATTCCTATCTGGACTCCTGATGCGAGCAAGGCCGAACTCCGCTGATCCGATCCGGGTCGTCCTCGACGCGCGCTACGTGCGCGAGAAGCCGAGCGGCATTGGGGTTTACGTTCAGGCTTTGGTCGATCGCTTGCCGGACGGCGCGCCCGCCGATCACTTCACCTTTTGGGCGCATCCGCTCGCCGCACGCCCGCTCTCCCGTGCCGCGAACACGTCGGAGGTGACCGTGCGCACCGGATCGAATTCTCCGTGGTCTGTACTCTGGCCGCAGCGCTTCGCCTCGTTTGCGGAGGTGGACGTTTTTCACAATCCGCACAACCTGCTGCCGCGAGGAATTCCGTGCGCGAGTGTAGTGACGGTGCACGACCTCATGGCTCTCGAGCAACCGCGTCTGCACCTGCGCGGATTCGAACGCCTAACGAAGCGGCTTTATTATCACCCGGCGATCGGGCGCGCCTTGCGCGAGGCCACTTGTTTGATTGCACCGAGCGGCGCCACGGCCGATCGAATTTGCGCCCTCGCGCCCGCAGCGGCGTCCCGCCTAACGGTTATTTTGGAAGCCGCGGATCCCTGTTTTCGTCCGGCTAACGATGGCGATGCGGCCCGTGCGCGCGCGGCAGAGTTGACCGGCGAAGATGCGCCCTACCTACTTGTCGTGGGCGCGAATACCCCGAGCAAACGGCACGACCTTGCCCTCGCCGCCTTCGCTTCCGCGGTTCCGCGCCCGTGGCGATTGGTGCTCCTGCAGAGACGCAAGGGCCGCGCGGGTCTGTCGCGTCTCGCCCGCCAATTGCACGTCGCGGATCGAGCCGTTTGGCTGGAGGCGGTCGCGCGCGAAGATGTCGTCACCCTGATGCAAGCGGCTGGCGCGCTGATTCAGCCGTCGCTTTATGAAGGTTTCGGGTTGCCCGTCCTGGAAGCGATGGCATGCGCCTGCCCGGTGGTGGCGAGCGATATCCCACCATTTCGCGAAATCGCCGCCGGGGCCGCTTTGCTCGTGCGTCCGAATGAAGGGGGAAAGTTGGCCGCGGCTTTGCGCGACATCGTGCGCTCTCCCGCGTTGCGCCGGTCGTTGGGCGAGCAAGGGGCCGCGCGTGCGAAAGGTTTTTCCTGGGACCGATGCGCGCGGGAAACCCTCGAAGTTTATCGCACCGCCGCTGGCGCGAGACGGTGAAAAACTACGCGAGCGACTGATCGGCGTGTGACGCACGATGACGGCGCCACGCCACGAAGAAAATCGCGAGAAAGACGACAACAGAGATCACCTGGCCGGCAACTCCGGCGATCGTTAGGCGACAGACCGCCGCGGGAACGCCGGCGATGAGAGCGGCCAGGAGCGGCGCGCCCGCTTCCGCCCATGGATTTTTCCAGCCGAAGACCTTTCGGAGCGCGCGCGAGCGCAGGAATCCCAACAGAACATACGGTAGCAAAATTCCGAAAGCCGCCCCGGTTACGCCGAAGCGGCGAATCAGAAAAAAGTTCGCGATCACGGCAATGACGCAGGTGAGCGAAGAGTTCGTCAGATTGAGGCGCGGCTTTTGCACCATAATCACGGTCTCGGCCGGTCCGACGAGCGCATTCGTGCCGCAGGCCAGCGCGACAATAATCAGCCAGCCACTTCCCTGGCGAAATGCGGGACCGTAAATCGTCAAGATCAGGCTGCCCGCGAGCGTCATCACGGCGAGGAGCGGGAGTAGAATCCAAAGCATCCACTGCGCGATACGCGAGAACGCCGCCGCGGCGCGCTCCTGCTCGCCGTGCACAGTCAGCCCCGCAACGATCGGTCCGAAGATCGGATTAAAAGCCTGGTTCACTTGTCGCAACCCGCCCGCCAGTTCGACGACGGCGCCGTAGATGCCGACGA
>JACCXL010000129.1 GCA_013697015.1 Chthoniobacterales bacterium
ACCAATCGCCCACGCCGTGCGAGCGATAGGTCGTATCATAGAGATCGGGTAAACCGAGCACATGACCGAACTCATGTGAAAACACACCGACGCGACCGTCTTCCGGCTCGGTCGAGTAGGCGAAAACTTTTACCCCCTAGTTAACGAAGGGCTGAGGCATCGTCCACTTGTGCGACCAAATCATGTTCTTGCGCTTCGTTGCATTCGGCTCTGCCTCGGCCCCGCCGCCGGCGTGAATGAGAAAAATCCCGTCCACGTATCCATCGCCGTCGGTGTCGAAGCGCTCCAAATTGTCGTTCTGACAAAAGACCGTGAGCGCATCCCGGAGCAGACCCGGCGTGTTGCGCGGAAAATTGGTGCCGGTGCCGCTCTCATTCGCGGTGTAGAAACTGTAGGGTTGCGGCGCGTGCACATAGCCGACTGCTTCGCCCGTCACCTCGATAGCCCCGTAGGACAGCTTTTTGTAGAAGTTCGTCATCGAGTTCGGGTTGCTCTTCTCGAAGAGCAGCTTCTCGAAGTCCTTCGCCGGTCGCACGCCCTCGCTATCGGAGAAATCCACCAGCAGCGCGAGGGCATGCATCTTCCGCTTTCGTGCGGGGGCCTTGGCCAGACCAGGACGCGCCATCGCTCTCGCGCGGGCGCCCGCCGCGGCTGGCTCGTCGAAGGGATAGATGACTCCGTCGTTGAACCCGAGCCGCGCTGACGTGGGCTCAACCGACACGATTCCCATCCGGCGCGCAATCCGTAATTCATGCTCCGACACGATGCCCTTTGCCTTGATTTGTCGGGCTATGCTCTTCAGGATTTTTGGCTGCGGCGCGCAGGTGGTCGGGCCGAGGGCCCATAAGTATTCGGACTGATTGGTTTTCATAAAGTTCTCCGCTGAATTTAACTATCTTTTCCGCTTCCCGCTTTGAATCCGAAAGCTGCCGGCCGTGGAAGCTTTTTGTCGGAGCGCGAGTCTTGTGCCCTGTTTACTCTTGCCGCCATGGCGGCGTGCAATTTTATATTTGAGAATGCCTTGTTATCTCCGCGTCCTCGCGCGCCTCCATATTTTCGCGGGCCTTGCTTTAGCGCAGGACACAACAACAACTGCCTCCGGTGAGCAGAAGACCGCAGTCAACGGACTCATCTCATGGCTTCTGCAGGAGAATCAGGAACTGCGCGGCATTCCGCTGAGCGAAGTTATTTTCGGCGCGACTGGCAAACGCGTTCTTGCCATCGATCCGCAAAACGAAACCGATCGGCGCGTCTTGCAAAAGATTGGGGCTGCACTCGATGAGGTGGTGAAGCGCATGAATGCACCGGACAGCGCGATCCAAAATGTCGCCCGAATCAACGAGGCGAGCAGCTCGTTTGAAAATATGATGCGTGAGCTTCTCAATGCCACGCCCGGTCTGGCATGCGATTTTCCCAAAACGGCCGAGGATCGCGTGCAGCGCTCCGGGTACCCTGACCTGCGCCTCGTCGATATCGCGAGCAAGCGCGTCTATTACCTGGATCCAAAACTGTTCGCGGTCGGCAGCCGGGACAGCAGTTTCCGCACATTTTACTTCGAGCCGAAAGTCGCGACCAACAAGGTGCGTGACGACGCCGTGCATTTCATCATCGGCATTGAGCACGAGCCCCGCAATGCCGGGCACTGGAACTTCACACGTTGGGACCTGGTCGATCTCGCACAATTCAAGGTCCGGTTGAAAGCCGAGTTTCAGGGCAGCAATCGCGATATATACCGCCCGGAAGCGATCGTCGCGACGAGCGCGAAGTAAGATCGCCGTTTGCCGAAGGGCAGCGCGAACAGCATGGTATCGGCAATGATGGTGGATGCTCCGGAGACGTTGCAGTTCGACACGATCGACGATGTCGTGCGCGAAATTGCGGACGGACGCATCGTGATCGTGACCGACGACGCAGATCGGGAGAACGAAGGCGACCTTGTCATGGCAGCGGAAAAAGCAACGGCGGCGACGATCAACTTCATGGCGAAGCATGGCCGGGGATTGATCTGCGTGCCGGTTTGCAACGATCGCGCCGCCCAACTCGGCTTGCAGCGGATGGTCGCGCAAAACCGCGAGATGTATCGGACTGATTTTACAGTTTCAGTCGATGCGGCCCGCGGCGTGACGACGGGTATCAGTGCGCACGATCGCGCTGCGACCATCCAGACAATCGCGAATCCGAAATCGACACCGGAAGATTTGATTCAGCCCGGGCATGTCTTTCCCCTGCGCGCGAAAGAAGGGGGTGTGCTCCGCCGGGCAGGTCACACGGAAGCAGCCGTCGATCTCGCACGGATGGCCGGTCTCCAACCTGCCGGGGTTTTGTGCGAAATTCTGCACGACGACGGCACGATGGCGCGGCTGCCCGAACTGATGGAGTTCAGGAAAAAGCACGGACTTCGGATTTGCACGATCCAGAGTCTGATCGCGCATCGCCGCGTGAGCGAGAAGCTCGTGGAGCTCGAACAGGTCGTGCACCTGCCGACCGATTACGGAGACTTCAACCTGCACCTCTACCGCTCCCGCCTGGACGGCGCACATCATCTGGCGCTGGTCAAAGGGACGATTTCCGAGACTGAGCCGACATTGGTCCGCGTGCATAGCGAATGTCTCACCGGCGATGTCTTCGGGTCGCGCCGGTGTGATTGCGGAAATCAATTACACGCCGCGTTGAAACAGATCCAAGACGCGGGAAACGGCGTGTTGGTTTATATGCGACAGGAAGGCCGCGGCATTGGTCTGGCGGCCAAGATTCACGCCTACAAATTACAGGAAGAGGGGCTCGATACGGTGGAGGCGAATGCGAAGCTGGGATTCGCCACCGATCTGCGCGACTACGGTCTGGGCGCGCAAATTTTGTTTGATTTGGGCGTGCGGCAATTCCGATTCCTGACCAATAATCCGAAAAAGGTGGTCGGCCTGGAAGGTTACGGAATTCAGATGGTCGAGCAGGTGCCGATCCGAAGTGAGGCAAATCCGCACAACGCCCGCTACCTGGAGACGAAGAAGGTGAAGATGGGTCACATACTGTGAAGATCATGGCAGGGCGAGACTCTGTCGAGCCTCTGGATTGAGAGCACTCGGCTCGACAG
>JACCXL010000139.1 GCA_013697015.1 Chthoniobacterales bacterium
GACAAATCCTGCCACGGCAATCGCCAGCCGCTGCAGCAACAACGCGAACAACGCACCGAGCGCGCCGAGACCAAGCGAGATGACAAGCGCGAGCCACGCGGGCGCCTCGTGAACTACCAAGGGAGTAAGGTAAATCCCGGCCGCGAATCCGAGGGCCGCCACGAAAAGCCAGAAGAGCCGGCGGCCGCACAGGAGCAGGGCTATCCCTACGACCCAGTCAAAAATTGATGGCGGCATTTAATCGAAGCGACTTTCAGATAGTCTGCGCGGAATCACTCTGCACGCCTCGCGATTTGTTGAGTACGCAAAAGAACTCTAGGCTTCGGCTGATATGGACTACGTGAGACTCGGGTCGACTGGATTGAAAGTCTCGCGCCTCTGTCTCGGCACCATGACCTATGGCTCAAGCAAGTGGCGCGACTGGGTCCTCGATGAAGAGGAAAGCCGACCTTTCGTTCGGCAGGCGCTCGAGCATGGCATTAATTTCTTCGATACCGCGGACATGTACTCGATAGGCGCGAGCGAAGAAGTTCTCGGTCGAGCCTTGAAGGATTTCGGTCCCGGACGTGATCACGTGGTCATCGCGACCAAGGTTTTCAATCCAATGGGCGACGATCCGAATCAGCAGGGGCTCTCGCGCAAACACATCATGCATGCGATTGACGATAGTCTGCGCCGGCTCGGCACCGATTACGTCGATCTTTACCAGATTCACCGCTTCGATCCGGATACCCCGATTGAAGAAACGCTTGAGGCTCTGAACGACGTCGTGCGTGCAGGCAAGGCCCGTTACCTCGGTGCCTCCTCGATGTATGCCTGGCAATTCGCGCGCATGCTGAGCGTGGCGGAGCGGCGCGGCTGGTCCCGCTTTGTCACCATGCAAAATCATTACAACTTGCTATACCGCGAAGAGGAGCGGGAGATGAATCCACTCTGTCACGCGGAAAATATTGGTTTGCTTCCCTGGAGTCCGCTCGCTCGCGGTCTGCTCGCCGGCAGTCGGCGCAAACAAACGACGCGCGCCAAAACCGATGATTACAGTAAAGTTATCTATGGCAAAAAGACGAGTTCCGCCGACACGCAAGTGATCGCTGCGGTCGAAAAGCTCGCCGAAAAACGCGGCCTGCCCGCAGCGCAAATCGCGCTCGCCTGGCTCTTACACCAACCAGGCGTCGTTGCTCCGATCATCGGCGCATCGAAGCCACGTCACCTCGATGACGCGGTCGCGGCGCTCGCATTGACGCTGTCGTCCGCAGAGATCGCCAAGTTGGAAGCGCCCTACATTCCACACGCGATCGCGGGACATTAATTCTCGACGCTGGGGGGGCGCTTCTGATTCTGCCAGCAGTTCCGCTACGTGCTTCGGATGCGCGGAAGTGAGGTGCTCAATTTTATGCCGGCAGCTCGTGCCGAAAGCGGCAATCACAGTATCTTCCGTAAGCTGTTTTTCGTTCGACATGATCTCTCAGGCTCGGCGTTCATTTTTCACATCCGCGCTGCTACTCGCGATGTTCGCCACGCTAGACTCGCTCGGCGCCCAGGAGACAAAACCGCTCTCGAATGAAGAGTTGGCCACTTTCCTGGGGGACTCCATACCGGGCCCGTTGACGTGGACGAAATTTACTGGCTCCGATTTTGAGCTATATCACGGCGCTGCTGCCGATCCGGCCACAGCTGCCGTGGGCTTTTACGTGGGGCCATCCCCCCTCAGATCGAGAAACCGGCAGGGACGAGCGTGGTGGCCGGGAAGGTCGGCCGCTTCGACGCGAACTGGACCAAATATGCTGGCGAGGACGGATTGATGCGACAGGAGACAATCGTCGCCTTGGATAACCTCAGGAAGGTGCACATTTGGATCGAGGCCCGGTCTGAAGATGAGATCGAGAAGCTGATCGAATGCTTCGCCCGGATGCCGCTGTTCGCGGGCGACGAAAATCCCTCATCGGCTGGTCCGGGAGTGGTCGATGAATATTTGCACTCCGAGTCGAATCCGTAGCCTCTTCTCGATTCGCGCAGGCGACGCTACGCGAGCGCAGTGGTCCGGAGACGTAACGCATTACTGATGACCGAGACGGAGCTCAGGCTCATCGCGGCGCCCGCAATGATTGGGCTTAACAACAGGCCGTAGAACGGGTAGAGCAGTCCGGCCGCAATGGGAATTCCCGCGGCGTTATAGGCGAACGCGAAGAACAAGTTCTGGCGAATATTCCGCATCACGGCGCGGCTCAGGCGAATCGCGCTCAGAATTCCATTTAGGTCTCCTTTGATGAGCGTGATCCCGGCGCTCTCCATCGCGACGTCCGTCCCCGTTCCCATCGCGATTCCGACATCAGCGGCAGCGAGTGCAGGGGCATCATTGATGCCATCACCCGCCATAGCGACGACATGGCCGCTGCTTCGCAATTGTTCGATCCGCTTGTGTTTATCTTTCGGAGCTACACCGGCTTCGACCTGCGCAATCCCGAGCTCGCGCGCCACTGCCTGTGCCGTCTGTTCGTTGTCGCCGGTCAGCATCAGGACTTCCAATCCGAGACGTTGTAGAGCTCTTACGGCGACAGCGGCGGATTTTTTCACCGGATCCGACGCTGCGATTACGCCCACAGCACGCTTTTCAATCCCAACGAAGACCACCGTCTGACCATTCACCTGCAGCTCTTGCGCGCGCTTTTCCAATGCCTCCAGGCCGGAGACTCCGTTCTCCCGCAGAAACGCTGGTTTGCCGACAAGGATTGCCCGGTCGCTTATTGTTGCGCTGACTCCACCGCCGGTGGTGGACAAGAAGCTACTGGGTTTTCCGAGAATCAAGTTCCGATCCTTGGCAGCTGCCACGATCGCCGAGGCCAGTGGATGCTCACTGTGCTGTTCGGCTGCGGCTGC
>JACCXL010000166.1 GCA_013697015.1 Chthoniobacterales bacterium
CACTTATCTGGATTTGGCCGTCACACTGGTTTTCATCTTCCTCGCCGTCGTCGTTCTGCTCCGCATGCGAGCTTCCTATGGCATTTATGTCACCGCATCGCTGTTCTTTGTGACAGCGTGGGGATTACCGCTCTCGATTGGCCGGTTCGGCCTCGTGATCTTCCCGCTTGTGATGGCTCTTGCACTGCTCGGGCGAAATGAACATTTTCATCGCTCTTACTTGATTGTCTCGACCGGGTTGGCTGCTTTCTTTATGCTCGTTTTTTCGCAATGGGGATGGGTTGCCTGAATGGGCTTTGTCCGTGACGAAACGATCATGCGCAGATTTCTGTTTCAATATTCTGGGACGCTACGCTAAGCTTTGCGCAGAAGATCACTCGAACGAAGTTCCAAAAATCCCTCGAAACGGAATGAGAAAGCTAATTCTATTATTCCTCGTCAGTCTGGCTCTGACCGCCGGTGTGTTGCGGGCATCGGACGATCCGCTTTTTCACTCGAGTGATCCGCTGGCCACTCGCGATGAATGGGGGAAGTTTCATCAGATGCCAAGTTTGAACGAGGTGGACTTCGCGCGGCGCGATTCCTCGCGGTTGTTCTACTACTCGCGGTCGGGTCGAGCGTTGCTCTCGGATCCCGCATACGTCGGCTCCGCCCAGGTCTCGCTGCGGCGATGGGGCTATTACTGTGGGCCGATTGACGGACTCTTCTCGAGCGAAGTGAGCGGCGCGATCGCGCGGATGCAGAAAGCGTATGGGATGCGCGTGACCGGCGCGCTGACTCTCCCGGTGCGGAGAGCTCTTTATCTACCGTAACTGGCGACGAACCGGCCGGGTTTCTTTCCTGCGGGCGCACCGATGATCCGCGCCGCGGGCACATTCGTCAGGCGATTTCTACGCTCACGGGTTGAAGCAGCGGCCCCAAGTTTTGCCGCGCGCATACGGTCGGTGCGACACCGCCGTTATTTTCGCCGGAGGTTTTCCCGCTTCCAGAAAACAGTCGCTCCGTTGCTCTTTCCAAACGGCGCGCCCGTCGTCGTCCAGACTGGTCCGTTTCGTTCGTTACGTTATCTGGATGAGATCGTCTGGGGATCAATCACGCCAAAGTGGCTCGGCTCCTACGAAGCTGAACTTGCTCCGATCCTCGATCGAATCGTACGCCGAAATTACCGGACGATTGCTGATGTCGGATGCGCAGAAGGTTACTACGCGGTGGGATTGGCGGTCGCGCTTCCAGGTGCACGAGTGGTCGCGTTCGATACGGACTTCATCTCCAGGCGCCAATCGAAGCGCTTGGCTGACCTTAACGGAGCGGAGGCGCGGATCGACATCCGAGGCTTTTGCAGTCACGCCGAGTTGAACGCGCTCGCGGGATCCTCGAGTCTGGTGATCTGCGATATCGAAGGTGGAGAGATTGACCTGCTCGAGCCAACGGTGGTTCCCCGGCTGCGTCACAGCGATGTGTTAGTGGAAGTTCACGAAACCTCGGCGAGCTCGATGCGGGCCGAGGAAACACTTTGCACGCGCTTCAGCGCGAGCCATCGGATCGAGCGGGTCGTGGCTGGCGACCGGCGGGAATGGATCGAGAAAAATGCGTTGAATTTACCCCCGACTTTGCCGCGAGAGCTTCTGCGGCAGGCGACCGATGAACATCGAGCCACCGGCCGGGTCTGGCTTTGGATGGAATCGATGGAGGAAGAAGCCCTCGACGCTGAAGCGGTTGGATGAACGAGCGGGGCGGGTAGACTCGCGACCTGATGGATCCGTACGCGAAGCCAGGTGAAGGAAGGGTCGGCGCGAATAAGCCGCGCTATCGCCATCTGCCGCCGGACGCGCTCGGTGGGAACACAGCGCGCGATCGGCGGAAAGAGAAAGAAGCGGTCGCGGCGGAGCGGAGAGCGATCAAGAAAGCCGCGCGCCGCCACGGCCAGGAACAACTACGGACAGAGCTGGATCAGGGCGACGCTTAGAAACGCCCGAAGTTGCCGCACTTCAAGTCGCGGGTGTGGTGGCCAATCTACAGCGGCTTGGAGAAACCGAGGCACGCGTGGGCCTCTTCCAAAGTCTGGAAAACCCGGGACCGGACGCGCCGCCTGCACGCTGTAAGAGGTGAACAACTGCGCGAGCTTGAGAGCTTCTCCGTTGGCCGCGACCAGTGCGCGGCATGCAGGGCTGTGCGAAAGCGGGACCGCAGCGAGCCGCTCCAGCAGCTCGGTCGAGAGTTGAACTGACGCGAAATCAAGGAAATTCCAGACGTGATCGTAGGCGGGATCGAACGAAGGATCGGTCGCGACATGCCGGCGACGAGTAATCAGGTCCTCGTCTACGAGCACACCCCAGCCCCGACTGAAAATAGTGTGGCGAACAGGATCGATGCGATACGAGGCCGGCATCGAGCGCAATGTGCCGCGCTGCTCCGGAGCGTGAACGCGCGATGTTCAGGATGTGTCGAGAAGCGCCGCCGCGCGGACGATGGTGGTCTCCGTTCCGGTCAAAGTCGCCCGGCCAGTGCGTTCGGTTCCGGCCAATGCAAATGGATGAACCGCTCGAAGAGGGCGCTTTTTTCTGTCTGAGCAACAAACCAATTCACAGTTTTAGCCAGACGGAAAAATGCTCGAAATGATTGGTCGCGCCGGTCGTCTCGAACATCGGCTTCGCTTTGATTCCGAGAAGCGCGAAACTTTTTTCGAGGAAGTCGGAGAACGCCGCGGAATCCCAGACGTGGGCGTGTTCCCGTCGCCTGCGCAAGCTTTCGAGATGACTCCGGATCTGAGCAGCGTTCTCGTCGCGCGCATCGGGCTTCACAGCGTAGAGAAAATCCAGGTAATGCTCGTCGCAGATTTCCGTCGTGCCGGCCCGATAGTCGGTCAGGACATGTGAGAAAGGAGTGATCTGACGCGGCCGGTCGAAGGTATAATCTTTATCAGGCGCACTCAGGACCACATTGCCACCGGAGCGGACGACGCGGAACAGCTCGGCGAGGGTTGCGACGGGGTTCGCGAGATGTTCGATCACGTGATTCAGGATCGCGAGATCGCATGAGTCGTCAGAGAATTGGCCGAGCCCGGAGCGATCGAGATCAACGATGACATCGACGTCCACGAGATCGTTCGGATTCAGCTCCGGGAAAAGATGAGCGGAATCTTGTTTGCTTAAGACGTCGCAAAACCGGACGCGGACGCCGGACGGCAAGGACGCAGGTTGATGGAGCGCCCCGATCTCGATCCCTTCGCCAGAGAGCAGCGCGTAACCCGGGAGGCGGTGCGCGAGATGTGGAGCGCGGAGCGGTTCCATGAGCGAAGTCCGTGGTGGTCGCTCGGTGCTGAGAGTTTAGCCCGTACGGCCGGTGACATTCGCGACAGCGGCAAGGAATTCGGGCGCCTGGACCGGCTTGGGGATATGAACCTGATAAGCCAGAGCGCAGAGAAGTGTAGCGGCCAAGCCGGCGACGAACCCTACCCAAAGGGTTGCGGCGAGGACGGCCGGAAAGAACGTCACATAGGGAAGATTGGCGGCGAAATAACGGAAGAGGAGGGCGCGAGCGAGGGTCGCTGTGGTCACGGCCGCGATCGCCACTCCGAGCGCGGGCAGCAATTTCATCTGCGTCACCTCAAGCGCCTGTCTCGGTTCCGGTGTCATTCTTCCGCAGAAACAACGCGAGAATGCGTGGATGCGCGAGGGAGCGCAAGCGCGCACTTGCAAGGCCCGCACACTCGGGCCTCGCGCCGTACTTGTTCGTCATGGCCTCTAAGTTCCGTCTCTTCTTCCGGGTTCTCGGAAGCTGACAAGGATTGAGACTGTCATGAGTTTGTGCCACTGAATAGGGATGCGCCGAAATTTGCTCGTTCAACGTCGCCCCGGCCAATGATCACGTTCTATTCTGCCAACGGTCCTGGCGTTCCGCTTGAGGACTCCGCTGCTTGTCCGCAACTGACGCGCGACGCAATCTGGATCGATCTCCACAATCCAACACCAGAGGAGGAGCGCGTATTGGAGGCGGCGCTCGGCATCGATGTGCCCACTCGAGCAGAAATGCAGGAGATCGAGCTTTCTAGTCGTCTTTACAAAGAAAAAGACGCACTCTTTATGACCGGCACCGTGCTCTTGAAGGCGGATACAACGCAGCCCGAGAGTTCCGTCGTCACGTTCATTCTCGATTCGCAGCATTTGGTGACAGTGCGCTACGCCGATGCCGTGCCGTTTCAGGCGTTTCGCATCGAACGCGAAAAAAATCTAAAAAACTACCAGAGCGGCTACAGTGTTTTCGCGGGATTGATCGATGCCATCATCGATCGAATTGCCGATATTCTCGAAGGCGTCGGCACTCATCTCGATCAGGTTTCGCTCGAAGTGTTTGACGCTTCGGGGATGAATGCGATCGCGACGGGCCCCGCCAAAGTGCCGGTCGCACGACACGGCGCAAAGCCGCTGCAGCGCGACTATTCGATCACTTTGCGGCAGATAGGACGCATCAGCGATCTGATCTCCCGAACGCGCGAGAGTCTTGTGAGCTTCGGCCGGATAATTTCCTACGTGCGCGAGGTGCATATGGATAGCGCGCCAGCCCACGATGCTGTTGCTCATTTAAAAACAGTGGCTGCCGATCTCGGTTCGCTGAGCGACCACGCGACTTTTCTCTCCGGCAAAGTCAGCTTCCTGCTCGATGCCACGCTTGGCATGATCAACAACCAGCAGAACATCATCATCAAGATCATTTCCGTCGCCGCGGTTGTGTTCCTGCCGCCGACGCTGGTGGCTGGCATCTACGGAATGAATTTCCACGTGCTGCCGGAATTACACTGGACCCTTGGTTATCCTTTCGCGCTGCTCCTCATGGCCATCGCCGCCGTGCTGCCCTACTTCTATTTCAAACGAAAAGGGTGGCTCTAAGCGCGCGCAGACGCGGCGGTCAACCGCAACCGCGGGAATTACTCACTTCGCACCGCTTCGGCCTCGATCTTCAACGTGATGTCGTCGCCGATCATCGAGATGGCTTCGACTCCTTTGCTCCAGACCAGGCCGAAGTCCCGGCGTTTGAATGTTCCTCCCGTGGCGCGCCACCGGCTGATTTCCACGCCGGCGCTGTTCTTGCTCACGCCCAAAGATGTGACGTGAAGCAGGAGCGGCTTGGTCACACCGTGCAAGGTGAGATCGCCGAGCACATCCGCCTGATCACGTCCCGTCCGCGTTACGCTTCGGCTGCGGAAAGTGATCGTCGGGTATTTGGCCACCTCGAACAGCTCCGTGCGCAGATGCTTGTCGCGCGTCCGGTTATCGGTTTCCACCGTGCGCGACGGGATTGTGACCGAGACCGAGGAATGTTCCGGCGCGTTCGGGTCGACCTCGAGGACCGCTTTCACCTCATGGAATCGCCCCACGACGGTGCCGAGCAAGTGACGCAGTTGAAATTGCACGAGCGTTTTCGAGCCTGCGACCTCATACCGACGGGCCTCGCCGTGGGCCGTCGCCGCCAAGAGCAGAAGCGCGACTGTGCCGAAGGTAGCAAAGCGTTGGCGGGGCCGGTTGTAGCGACGAAATAACTTTGACCGCATCGGAATGATCTTCACATCAGCCAGTCGGTATGCAACCGGTTCGCAAAACTGTTGATGACGCAGAAGTACCAACGTTGTTACATGGCTTCGACCCGTCGCAGTTTCGGCCGACCGAGCTTTTGTCCCCGTAGTTCAACGGATAGAACGGAGGTTTCCTACGGCGCCCAGGGCACTTTCGAACGAATTATCAGGACCCAGAGGACGTGCGCAATTAGATTGAGAAAAGACGGTTACGGCAATTATCCTATACGCTCATGTCATCAGGAATCTGCCAATTGTTAGGCATCCGGGTGACACAACGGGTGACACCAAAACTCAGCGCCGCTTCGTCAGCGCTTAGCCGATGACTTCCCCACCATCTGCCGACTTGCGCACCGCTCGGCGCATCGCGTTATTGGTCCGCCGTCTTTGGCGCGAGCAAGGCGACTATTTGCTTGAAGCGCGGATCGCCGCGCAGCGGGTCCCATTAAGAGTCCAGGCGCAGTTGACCGTAACTTAGCTAGCCTTGAAAGCTGTGTCGCGATCCCCTTGCGTAGCTGAGCCCGGCGATTCAATGATTACCGACAATATCAGTCCAAAGGAACTCGTATACAGCCAAGCCGTTCAAGATGACGGATCCGACGAAAAGACTCATTTCTGATGCGGAGACCGCCGGAGGACCGTTCTCCACGACTATCAGGAACATCCAAGGCAGCATAGTCATCGCGTACCGATAGGAGAACTGCCATCCTCCGGGATTACCGTGAAACCATAGGACGATCGTGAGCATCCCGATCGCCATCCAGGATAGCATTTTGTGTTTCCCACCTTCACGGAACAAAAGAAAGAGAAACGGACTTGCCAGGAAAATCGAACATCCCCATGGGTCAGGCCGAAGGTAGGGGAAGTTCGGCATGTCATTCATGCCCCGAAATAACATCTTATACACATTCCAAGGCACGGCATGCGATGAGAACAGACCGTGTTGGTACCACGGTTCGCTGAGTACTCCAGGGATCCGGGAATATCCGAAATCCGCGATCGAACCGAAGCGCGCGTAGTTATAGGCCGCTGTGCAAATAAGAAGCAGCCCAGGCACAGCGATAAACTGACCTATCTCGATCCACTTGCGCGACCATCGCCTTCCGAAAAGAACAGTATGCCCTGGTTAGTGATCACATGTTTGAGACAGCCAGGCGTAGATGTACAGCGGCAGTGTCACAAGAAGTTCGAAACGATTTCCAAACGCGACCGCGAACCACGCGCCCGCCAGCCAGGGTCTCGGACGAACGAATGTAAAATAGAGGCTAGCCGTTCCACCGAGCAGGGCGAAACCTAGCGCCACCTGCCAGGCGCCACCAAATCCGAGATTGCACCAGGTCCACGTTCCGAACACTGGAAACAAGGCGAGGATGGCGCGGCGAGGCCGCGACATCTGCCTGATCAACGATAAGCGATAAGAAAAATAAACGCAGCCCCCGGCGATGCACGATGACAGTAAATGGGTC
>JACCXL010000180.1 GCA_013697015.1 Chthoniobacterales bacterium
ACCGCCGGCTGGATAATGACATTGCGCTGCCGAGTCATCGTCGTGGCTGCTGCCATCGCCACCACTCTGCTCGTGCCCGGCCAGGCGCGCGGCGAAATCGCCGGCAGCGTCGCAGCCCTGGAAGCGCAGCTCGAGGAGGTTCTTCTTGATTCGTTAGGCGATCGCGCGGACGCCGAGGATTGGGAAGCGCTTCGAAAAGCGAATGCCGGTTTCGTCAGCACGCTGACTTCACACGCTGCTCAGGAGTACTGGCAACGCGCGAGTGAGACGCTTTCGACGAATGACAACAACACCCCGATCGGATTCAGGTCCGGCGTCGGCGGAGGACTCCCCGCGGCGCTGCAGCACACGATCGCGCTCGAGATGCTCGATTCCTTGCGCGTCGGAGATGTGACCGCTGCACAGCAATGGCGGGCGCTCATCGCGTTACCGAAGCACGCCAGTAGCGTGGAAGGAGCGCTCGCACTCCAACGCCTGGGTGCGAATCATGCCCAGCAAGAAGCTGTCTTGCGGCTTCTGGCCCGCGAATACATCACCTGGCAAAGTACTCGCGTTCGCGAAAAACTGGATGGACTGAAGCGCGTCGTTCAGGCCGGCCTTGCCAACCCGGCTTTGGCTGACGCGCGCATGACCGAGATCGATTTGCTCGCGCGATTTCCGCGCGAGATCCAAGCGGCCGCCGGAATCGAACAACCGCCTCTGCGTTCCTCCCAGCCAATCTCGGAACTCACGCGTGCAGCGCGCGCGGGAGATTGGGCGGCCTTTCTGGAGCGCTTTGCGCGCTTCCGCCAGGATTGGGAAGCGACCTTGCCGAGCTTGCTCACTCCGGCGGAAGTGGAGCGGCAGGGAAGATTGCTTGTCAAACTCGTTAGGCTGGTTCCGAAGGAATACCACAATGGCGTGAGGGACGGCCAGATCGTCGTCCCGTTGGAATATCGCGAAGCGAAGAACTTTATCGTGCAAGCGCAGCAGCTGGTGAGTGAGCTGAGCGGCGCCTGGCGCCAAATGAATGCCCCTGCCTTCGAGAAGAATGCTCCGCCGTTGATGGCAAAGCTGGAGGAGACAGAACGCCTCATCGTGGCCAAGGCCGATCCCGCGGAGGTGGAAACACGCAACAGACAAACCGAGGAAATACTGACGAGCGGCTTCGGACTGACCGCGCAACGGCTCGGCACCGACAAAGCCGCGATGAATGAAATCGCGCTGGAAGTTCGCACTGCGCTAAAAAATTCCCTGGCGGCAGCACAAGCCGGTCGCTGGAACGAGGCGGAATCGCAGCGCCTGGAAGCCTACACCACGTTCGATACTGAACTCGAGAAACGCGTGCTGCCGCGCGATCCGGAACTCGGTTTGCGCGCGGAACGCAGTTTTCTCGATGGTGAAGAGGATCTCCCCGGCATCAAGGCGCTCTTAGATCAACGGAAACGCGGTCCGTCACTCGAAGCTGCCTTTACGCGCACGTTGCAAGCCGTCGACGATTGCGCCGCGCTGCTGAAAGTAAATCTCTCACCGGCCACCGTTGTCTATACAGTGCTCACGATCTCCGCACGCGAGGGGCTTGAAGCTGTTGTCGTGCTCGCGGCGCTCCTCGCGGGCATGCGCGGAGTTGAAAATCGCACCACGCGAAAGCGCGTCGTAACGGGCGCCTGGCTCGCACTTGGCGCCACGGCGCTGACTTTCTGGCTCTCGCGAACGCTCATTCAATCGCTCAGTCGTTTCGGCGAGAAACTGGAATCGATCGTATCGGTGCTCGCGGTCGTCGTGTTGTTGATGGTGACCAACTGGGTCTTTCACAAGGTCTACTGGGTCGGCTGGAACGCGAAGCTGCGGAAGCTAAGTAAGACCGCTGGGCCGTCGGAGGAATCAGGGCTTGAATGGCTTTCACTGGTCACGGTGGGGTTTCTCACGATCTACCGGGAAGGGTTTGAGACGACGCTCTTTCTGCAGTCGTTAATCCTGGAAGCAGGCATGAAATGGGTCCTGGTCGGCATTGCACTGGGCGCAGTCATGGTGGGCACGACGGGACTAATTATTTTCGTCATCGGCGCCCGGCTTCCTTACCGTAAATTGCTGGTCTTCACCGGCGTCCTTGTCGTCTCGATCCTAGTCACCTTCCTTGGTTCGACCGTGCGACTCTTCCAGACGGTTGGGTGGCTCCCCATCCATCCGCTGCCCGCACTACACGTGCCGACGTGGATGGGCTTCTGGCTCGGGATTTATCCCTCGGTGGAAGGTCTCGCGATTCCACTTCTCGGCTTCGCTTACGTTGGCGGCGCCTGGCTCTTGGTGAAATGGCAGGCGCTGCGGCGCGGTGCACACGCGATGCGTGAAGCCCGCGAAACCGAGTCGTTCGCGGCGCACCCCGCCCTCGCGAAACGGCCGCCCGTTAGTTGAAGAACATCTCCGTGCACGCGCCGTTATGACAAAGTGCATTCTCTTTTTGCTGTTACTCGGCGTGTCCGTTCCTGCCTGCTTCGCCGGCGCGCGCCGCTTCACTTACAATTACGAAGCGATGACGGCAGCGCCGGGTGGCTTCGAATTCGAAAACTGGGTTACCTGGAAAACGTCCAAGCCTGACGATCGGAGTTTCAATGAAGTGGATTTTCGGCACGAGATCGAGTTCGGCCTGACCGATCGGCTGCAGGCCGCAATTTATCTGGCGGATTGGAATTATGCGGAAGGCAAGTCGGTCGATGATCCCGGCTTCATGTATACGGCGTCTGCGCTCGAGCTCGTTTACAATCTAACAAATCCGGTCGCCGATCCGCTCGGCTTGTCGTTCTATCAGGAAATCCGCGCCGGGCGCCGGGTTTTTGAATCCGAGTCGAAGCTGATCGCGCAAAAAAACGTCGGCCGCTTTGCCTTTGTTTATAATGCGACGCTCGAAGCGACCTGGGAGGGTCGGGGGTTGGACGACCGCGCGGGCGAAATTCAGCAATCGCTCGGCGCGAGTTACGAAGTGAACCCGCGGCTGTTCATCGGCGCGGAATGTCTGCATGAGATTGAGCTGCCGGAATGGAAACGACCGGAGCGCGGATTCTTTTTTGCCGGTCCGAATGCATCCGTTCGAAGCGGGCGGTTCTGGGCGACCGCAACCGCGCTCGCTCAATTGACGAACGCTGGTGGTGAACCGGACTTTCAACTGAGAACGATCTTCGGCGTCGCGTTCTAGTTAGTCATGATTCGGACCCCGATTATCGCGGCAGCCACGCTTGTGGTCGTTGCTTTTTCCGGATGCGAAACGACCTCGACGAGCGCGCCCCCGGTGCGCGGAGCAATGGTGCAAGCGGCCGCGCGGGAGCAGGTGGATGAGCAGACTTTGATTGCCGGCCGCGAGTTGCTCCTGCGCCGGTGCACGGAATGCCATTCGCTTCCAGTGGTATCCGAGCATCCGCGCGCGGAATGGCCCGTTATCCTGCAGCGCATGTCCGGCCGCGCGAACCTGACACCGGCTCAGCATGCCGGGGTCCTCGCCTATATCCTCGCAGCGCACGGCTGAGGTGGTCCGGCTGCTATTGCAGAAGTCATTTGATATGCCGCCGGAAAATGTTCCGGTGCAACTGGAATTAATCGTGTCAGCCCGGCACTTGGCCGGACCGGCGGATGCAGCCGGACTGGCGTCTGTCGCGACCTGTGACATTTATGTTGAGAGCCCGTGCGGATTCTCGCACGTTGAGGGATGATCGTTTCTCGCCTCCGCTTTTCCCATCTTAGGACCTTCCTATTCTTAACCATTGCGCTCGTCGCCGCCTCGCCTGCGGCAGAGCCGAAGTCCGCCGCGTCCATCGATGAGAAACTTTTCAAGGGAATGCAGTGGCGCCAGGTCGGTCCATTTCGCGGCGGACGGGCGATCGCGATCGAAGGCGTTCCCGGAGAAGCGGACACCTATTATTTCGGCGCGGTCGCCGGCGGAGTCTGGAAAACGACGGATGGCGGGGCAAATTGGGCGCCGCTCTTCGACAAGGAAGCGATCTCCTCCGTCGGCGCGCTGGCCGTCGCACCTTCCGATCACAACATCGTTTACGTCGGCACCGGTGAAGGAGCGCCGCGCGGGAACATTTCCTACGGAACCGGCGTTTACAAATCAGTCGATGCCGGCAAGACGTGGAGAAACGTCGGGCTGAAAGATTCGCGGCACATCGGCGCTTTGATCGTCGATCCGAAAAATTCGGACATTGTGCTGGTGGCGGCGCTCGGTCACATGTTTGGGCCCAACCAGGAGCGCGGAATTTTCCGCACGACCGATGGTGGAAAGTCGTGGACGAAGGTGCTGGCGAAAGATGAGAACACCGGCGGCGTCGAGGTGGTCTTCGATCCACACAACTCGAACATCGTTTTCGCCGCGCTCTGGCAAACGCGCCGCCAGCCATGGTTCTTTTCCAGCGGCGGCGCCGGGAGCGGATTGTTCCGTTCCGAAGACGGGGGCGTGACCTGGAAGCAACTCCAGGGCAACGGCCTGCCGGACGGCATTCTCGGCCGCATCGGCGTGGCAGTTTCC
The DNA here is from genome assembly GCA_013697015.1 of Chthoniobacterales bacterium. Classification (GTDB taxonomy): domain Bacteria; phylum Verrucomicrobiota; class Verrucomicrobiia; order Chthoniobacterales; family UBA10450; genus JACCXL01. The sequence continues at coordinate 4,499 of JACCXL010000180.1, forward strand.
GGCGCGGACGCGAATCGGATCTGCGCCATCATCGAAGCGAAGGAGGGCGGCATTTATAAATCGGACGACGCGGGCGAACATTGGGTGCGCGTAAACGACGACGGCCGCTTCCGCCAGCGCGCGTGGTATTTCAGCAAGGTCTACGCCGATCCGAAGTCTCCCGATGCGCTCTATGTCTTGAACACAGGATTGTTCCGTTCGGTCGACGGCGGAAAGACGTTCAACCTCCTGCCGGCGCGACACGGTGATCATCACGGGCTCTGGATTGACCCGCAAAACTCGAATCGTATCGCGAACGCGAATGACGGCGGCGCCAGCGTCTCAACCGACGGCGGCAAAACCTGGACGACGCAACAGAACCAGCCGACGGCGCAGTTCTACCATGTCGCGGTCGACAACGCGTTTCC
>JACCXL010000192.1 GCA_013697015.1 Chthoniobacterales bacterium
GACAAAGCTCCGAGCGGGGAAGAACTCGACAAGATGCACCACGCCGCGCACGAGAACTGTTTCATCGCGAACTCGGTAAAAACCGAGGTGACGGTGGCGAAGTAAGACGAATCTGCATCTGGAAGGCAGAAAACCAGAAGGAGGAGAAGCGAATTAGGAAAGCAGGAACGCAGGAAGAAATTGGCTGGGGTGCGAGGGGAGTCTTCAGCGTCCTGCCTAATTTCTGATTTCATGGTTCCCAGATTGAATTGATGGACGTGAGCGACGTCACCCACACGTTTTCCTCCGCTCGCACTTCCTTCCTGTTTTCCTGATTCAATTTCTCCATGAGCACTCCTACTGACTCGCAGCTGATGGAGAAAATCGTCAGCTTGTGCAAGCGACGCGGCTTCATTTTCCAATCGAGCGAGATCTACGGCGGCCTGAATGGTTGCTGGGATTACGGCCCGCTCGGGGTCGAGTTAAAGCGCAACCTGAAGGATTACTGGTGGCGTGTAATGGTGCGGGAACGGGACGACGTCGTGGGACTGGACGGCTCGATCCTGATGAACCGCGCGGTCTGGAAGGCGAGCGGCCATGAGGAAACGTTTAGCGATCCGATGGTGGATTGTCGCACGTGTAAGGCACGGATGCGGGCGGATCAGTTGCCGGAAAAGCACGGCGCGAAACAATGCCCGAACTGCGGTGGCAAGGATTTGACGGAGCCGCGCCCGTTTAACTTGATGTTCGAGACCTATATGGGCGCGACGCAGGATGAAAGCGCGAAGACATATCTGCGGCCGGAAACTGCGCAGTCGATTTTCGTCCAGTTTAAAAATGTGCTCGATACGGCGCGCAAGAAGCTGCCGTTTGGCATCGCGCAGATCGGCAAGGCCTTCCGCAATGAGATCAATCCCCGAAATTTTACCTTTCGTTCGCGGGAATTCGAGCAGATGGAGCTCGAATATTTTTGTCGCCCAGAGCAGGGGATAGCGCTGCTGGATTACTGGCGCGACGAGCGCCTGAAATTTTATGATGACATCGGCCTCACGCGTGAAAAACTTCACGTCCTCGAGGTGCCGGAAAACGAGCGCGCCTTTTACTCGAAAGGTACCTACGACATCGAATATGAGTTCCCTTTCGGAAGGCAGGAACTCGAGGGCGTAGCCTACCGAACGGACTACGATCTCACGCAGCACCAGAACGCCAGCGGCAAGTCGCTCGATTATTTCGACGAGGAGACGAAGCAGCGCTTCGTGCCGCATGTGATCGAGCCCAGCGCGGGGGTCGATCGCACGGTGCTCGCGTTGATTTGCAACGCCTACGATGAGGAGACGGTCACGGACGAGAAGGGAAAAACAGAGACCCGCATCGTCCTGCGCTTCCATCCGCGCATGGCACCTGTGAAATGCGGTGTCTTCCCGCTTCTGAAAAATAACGAGCTGCTCGTCGCGAAGGCGCGCGCAATCCTCGACCGATTACGCCCACACATGAACGTGTTCTATGACGAGACGGGTGCCATCGGGCGACGCTACCGCCGCCAGGACGAAGCGGGCACCCCGTTCGGGATCACCGTTGACTTTGAGACGCTCGGCGAAAAGGACGCCACCCTGCTGGATACCGTCACGCTCCGGCATCGCGACTCTATGGCACAGGAACGTGTCCAGATTTCAGAGCTACTTGATTTCATCAACGCTCGGATTCGTTGACCGATGAGCGCATCCAACCCGAAATACAACTGGGTTAGTTCATGGTTGCGAGCGGATGTCGAGGTGGCGCGGGCGCACGCGGTTTTTGATCACGCCCTGCGCCGGCGCGCGCAAGGAAGCGTTCTGGCCTAATGGATCTGGCGGAGTTTCGAGAATACTGCCTCAGCTTGCCTGGCGCACATGAGAGCACGCCCTTCGGCGAAGACACCATTGTCTTCAAAGTGGCTGACAAGATGTTCGCGTTAGCTTCGCTGGAAAACGTGCCGGCGACCGTGAACCTGAAGTGTGATCCGGATCGCGCGCTCGAATTGCGGGATCGATTCGACGAGGTTCGGCCTGGTTACCACATGAACAAAAAACACTGGAACACGGTGGAAATTGAGGGCCGTATCCCGGCGGGAGAGCTTCGCAAAATGGTTGACCACTCGCATGCGCTGGTGGTGCGCGGGCTGCCCGCGGCAGCTCGCAGGCAGTTCGAGAAAACGGACGGATTGTCGCGTCAGCAAAGTTGACGCAGCTCCACCTCGCCGACCTCAAGCCCGAGCGTCTGCGCAGCCACTTCAAGGAAGCTATCGGGTGGATCGGTCAGGCAGATTCGCAGCGTTCCATTGCTTGCAGGCGCCGCCGCCAGATTCTCGCTTTGCAATAGTTCGCGCACTGCGGTCGCGCAATTCTCCGCGGAATCAACCAGCGTCACCTCCGCGCCGATCAGCCGTGCGATATCGTCGCGCAACAACGGATAATGCGTGCAGCCGAGGACGAGCGTGTCGATTCCGTCCTTCAGCAGGCCGGCGAGGTATTTCATGATCACCTGGTCGGTGATGGGACTGCCGCGCCAGCCTTCTTCGATTAAGGGAACGAGCAGGGGACATGCGCAGCTGAAGATCTGGAGATTCGGCTGCAACGAGCGGATCGCTTTTTCGTAGGCGCCGCTTTGGACGGTCGCGCGGGTGCCGATGACCCCAATGCGGCCATTCCGTGTCGCGGCGACCGCAGCTTTCGTTCCGGGCAGGATTACGCCGGTGAGAGGAACCGACAATCTCTCATGCAGCAGCGGGACGGCCAGCGCCGAAGCCGTGTTACATGCGACGACGATTATTTTGGCATTT
>JACCXL010000232.1 GCA_013697015.1 Chthoniobacterales bacterium
CGCGGTATTGACGCGCAAGCGGTGGAAGATTGCGGGATCTACCAGCGCGTAAAATACCGGCTGCCGACCAGACCGCCGCTCGTGTCGATCATCATTCCGACACGGGACCGAGTGGAACTGCTGCGGAAATGCATCGGAAGCCTCGCCCGCCAGACGAATTATCCTGCCTACGAAATAATTCTCGTGGACAACGGCAGCACCGAGGCAGGTACGACGGATTACTACGCCAGCCTCGCAAACGAACCGGGCATTGAATTGCTCCGGCATCCCGGGGATTTCAATTTCAGCCGCCTATGCAACGCCGGAGTGGAAGCCGCACACGGCGAGATCGTTGTCCTCCTTAATAACGATGTCGAGATTCTCGATCCGGACTGGCTCACAGAAATGGTGAGTCTCGCCTTGCGTCCAGACGTTGGGGCGGTGGGAGCGCGCCTCTGGGGTCCAGATGGACGGCTGCAACACGGTGGAATTGTACTCTCTCGCCACAACATTGGATCGTACGCTCATTTCGGCCTGCGGAGGACTGACCTAGGTTATTTCTCCAAGCTGCACCTGACGCAGAATGTTTCAGCTGTGACGGCCGCCTGTCTCGCGACGCGACGCGAAGTCTATCAGCGTGCCGGTGGATTGAATGAACGCGAGCTGGCGATCGCATTCAACGACGTTGATTTCTGTCTGCGGCTGCGCGCCGCTGGGCTTCGAGTAATCTGGACGCCGAACGCGGATCTCGTGCACTACGAATCCAGTTCACGCGGTCTGGAAGATACAGCCGAAAAACAGGACCGCTTCCATCGCGAAATCGCCTACATGCGCGAGCGTTGGGGTGAAGTCCTCGACCGCGACCCTTTTTATAACCCAAACCTTTCTCTCGGGACGGAATTATTCACCCTGGCTCTCCCCCCGCGGATAGAACCACCCTGGTTACATCGCGGAAAAAATGTGGCCGGCACCGCCCCGCACTCCGTAATGCCTGAAGAGGGGCCGCCTAGCGACTACGCGTTCGGAGTCGATGCCCCGATCGACCCGATCGTGTTCGAGAGCGAGCTGGCGGTTTCCGGGTGGCTTGTGCAACGCGAAGGGAAACCCATTCGGGGAATCCGCGCGACTGTTCGGCGGAAATTTTCGAAGCGCCAGGTATTCCGTGCTCGGCGCAAGCGTCGGCGCCCCGACGTGGCTGCCTCTTTTCCGGAGCTGCCGGATGCGATCGCGAGTGGCTTTCTCATCGAGGTGCGTCTTGGGAAGGGACGGAGCAGCCTCAGCTTTGAGGTGCAAGACGATGAGCGTGTCTGGAGGACATTCCACACCGCGGGCGTGACTGCCATTCCGCTGAATCTTCTGACGCGGATCGGATTCGATCGAGTGCGGCAAGTCGCTGCAAGCTCGCTCAAGCACGCCTCGTCGAGCAGGCAGAAAGAACATACGATCAGGCAAGTTGAAAGTAAGCCACGGCCGACGCTGGCCTTAGCACTCCGAACCAGGCGTGTGGATGTGTTTGCGACATCAAAATCGAACCTGTTTATTCTCGAAATCGGCGAGTTGGTCGCAGCCGGCTTTCGTGAAGCCGGCTGCGATGCGCGAGTTCGGGTGGACGAAATTCCCGCGGAGAATGCCTCTCCGGAGACGGTGCAAATCGTCCTCACTCCGCACGAGTATTATAATTTATTCCTGACGGAGCGGCTCCGACGCAGCGAAGCGCGCCGGATTACTCGGAATGTCGTGCTTCTCTCGACCGAGCAGCCGGAGACTGGATGGTTTCAAAGTAACCTCGGCTGGGCAGTTCATGCGCGAGCAGTGGCCGATATCAATCCACTCGGCGTCACCGCGTATCGCTCGCGCGGGCTGCGCGCATTTCATCTCCCGCTTGGTTTCCATCCGCTGCTCGGTGACGGCAGCCATCTCCCGCTGAATCATCGCGAGTACGACATCACTTTTCTTGGTTCGATGACGTCCCGTCGCGAGCGGTTTTTTGCCGAACACGCGCCGTTCTTCTCGGAACACCGATGTCACCTGCGTCTGGTACCGCTGGGGTTCGCGAAGACGAAAGACACGCGCAGCTATCTATCGGTCGCAGCGCGAAACGAGGTCTTAACGCAGTCGAAAATCCTGCTCAACGTCCATTACTCAGACCAGAAGTATTTCGAGTGGCACCGGATGCTGGTCGGAATCGCGAATGGATGCTGCATCATCACCGAGAAATGCCTCGGCTATGGTCCGTTGGTTCCGGGCAAACACTTCGTGATGGTGGAATCCGAAGATCTGATTCCATCCTGTAAATACTTCCTCGCGCACCCTGAAGAATGCGCAGCAATCGCGAACTCGGCGGCGACATTTATCCAAACCGAGCTGCGGCAGGCGCAGCTTTGCCGTTCTTTTCTGGCGGAATTTGAAGCCGATCTGGCGAGGAGCACCCGTGACGGAGCACTTGAGAACGGGGCAATCGCACCTGACCTGGCTGATTCCAATCCGGAACCATTGCCCCCGGAGCTGATGCGGCAATTGTCTGCCGGGTCACTTCGGCACTTCGGCACCGCGTTGCGAGAAGATCTGCGAAACCTTTTGAGTGAGGTTTCGCCGCGCCAGAGGCGCGAGCGCCCACTCATCGCGCAAGATGTCTCGCCTGCAGAGTTGCGTGAAGCGGTTCTCGAAAAACGCAGGGGTTACGCTGAGCGCTGGCAAACTCAGGAGCAAGCCGCGGCCGAGGAACTGCCCATCTTTCAGTTGCACGAGAATCGCGCTGTCGGAACTGGCCGCGAACCGCAGCTCTCTGTCGTGATTACGTTGTACAATTACGCGCGCTACATCGGCGATTGCGTTACCAGTATCGAACGAGCCGCTGAACGACTCAACGACGCGCTCGAGGTCGTGATCGTGAACGACGCCTCAACTGATCGGTCGCTGCGGGAAGCGCTGCGCTCCGCGACGACCAGCCGTTTGCCGATCCGAATCGCCAATAAGAAATGGAATACCGGCCTTGCGGACGCCCGCAACAAAGGCGTGCAACTCGCGCGGGGCGATTACGTCTTCATCATGGATGCAGACAATCTGATCTTTCCGAATGCGCTCAAGCAATTGCTTGACGTTCTCAAGACGGGAAGCTTCGCTGCCGCTTACAGCTTGCTTTGCCGATTCCGCGGAACGCCTGCGAATCGGGTCGGACTCCTCAGTCATTTCGATTGGGACCCTCAGATCCTCGTGCAACATCCATATATCGACGCGATGGCGATGTTTCGCCGCGAGGCGCTTCTCGAACTCTCCGGCTACGACAACCAGCTCAGCCAAATCGGATGGTTCGGCTGGGAAGATTACGATCTCTGGTTACGGTTCGCGCTCAGGGACTATCCAGTCGGCTTCGTGCCGAACGTGCTTTGCCTCTACCGCCATCACGATACGTCGATGATCAACACGACAAATCTCTTTTCCGCCGAATTGGTGCGGCATTTCATGGCAAATTACGGCGAGCTGCTGGATCGGTTTGATCCTTCTGCCACGATTTTCGGGGTGCCCAGAGAACGCATCCCCGAGCTCGAGAAGCGCGACTCTCGCTTTGTGCCAACGACGTGATCCCGAGCTGCCGCCGTGACCTTGTCGCGCGTCTTCGCCTAAAGCAAGGGAAGCTGTGAGCAGATTGTCCACTCGCTTTTTCATTGCCAGCGGTTGTCCGATCGCGACCACGACTCTTTACCGCTGCGTTCATCTCCAGGAGCAGTTGCAGCACCTTGGGTATCGTGCCGAGGTTGCGGAATGGTTCGACGAGACTCAGATCCATTGCAACGTGACGCTGAATTACGACGTAATCATCTTGTATCGGCTAGCGATGTGCGCACCACTGCGCCGTCTGATCGATCAGGCACGTGACGTAGACAAGCCGATCATCTTCGATACTGATGACCTGATCTTCGAGCCAGATCTGATCGAGCAGCATCGTGCGGTCGCGAATCTCACCCCGGCTGAACAAGAACTTCATGCTGAGGGCGTGCGACGCTATCAGGAGACGCTTTTAGCTTGCAACGCGGTGCTGACGGCGACTCCGATGCTCGCCGAACTCGCTCGCCGTCGAGGGAAAAAAGCTTTCGTGCATCGCAATGCCATGGGCGACGAGATGTTCGCGCTCGCTAATCATCTCTATGAACGGCGTCAAGAGCGTCCGGTTACCGATCGAATTGTGATCGGTTACGGCAGTGGCACGGCAACGCACGACGTCGATTTCAAAGAAGTGAGCGGGGCATTGGAGCAAGTGCTCGGACGTTTCGCTCAGGCGGAGCTCTGGATTGTGGGCCCGTTAGCACTCTCAGAAAAACTCGAAAGCTATGGGGAACAAATCCGGCGTTTCCCGCTTACCGACTGGCGCGGCTGGTTTGATTTGGTGAGCGAGCTGGATATCGCGCTTGCTCCGCTGGAATTGGGGAACGTTTTCTGCCGCGCCAAAAGTGAAATCAAGTTCGTCGAGGCCGGGGCGCTGGGAATACCCGTGGTCGCCTCCGACATCGACCCCTTCCGACACGCGGTGACCGATGGGGAGGACGGGTTGCTCGCCAGTGACGAGCGCGATTGGGCTGGAGCGCTGAGCCAGCTGATCGAACGACCGGAGGAGCGCCGCCGGATCGGGGAAGGCGCACGCGCAAAGGTGCTCAAGCATTACACTTTGGAAGCGCGAGCGACTGAGCTGGCGGCCATCTTGCCTGAACTGATAGATTCATGTGGCGCCACGAGGTCTGCGATGACTGTTCCTCAGTGATCCGTTGAGAAGCATCCCCGTGGACATGCATCTGGCGATTAATTGGCTGATACCGGAGCCGTTTCCCGGAGCCGGGGGAGATACCGGCATCTTCCGGACCATTCGTTATCTCGCTGAGTTCGGCCACGACTGTCACGTTTATGTGGTGCCGTACAGTTTGATGAATGACTACAGCACTGACCGAATCCGCGAATACATCCGGGAACATTTCGGACACACGCTTGCGCACTACCACCGATGGACCGGGGAGGTCAGAGACGCTGACTGCACCTTCGCCACCTTCTGGCCGACCGTGGAGAATTTGCTGACTCTATCAAATAGCGGACGGCGCTATTATTACGTGCAGGATTTTGAACCCTCCTTTTATCCCGATGAACCTCACCATTATGCCAGGGCTGAGAATACCTACCGTGCAGGACTGCATTGCATAACGCTGGGACCCTGGCTCGCGAAGCTCTTGCGCGAGCGCTATTCTGCAACGGCTGATCACTTCGATTTCGCCGTCGATCCAACCATTTATCGGCCTCAGTCCGGCTTGCGTCAGCCTGCACAGCGTGTCTGTTTCTACGCCCGTCCGACCACACCGCGGCGAGCATATGATCTCGGCTTCGCTGCGCTTGAATTGGTAAAAACGCAGTTGCCGGAAGTCGACATCGCATTTTTTGGAGCACGAGAGCTTACGTCGCAGCCCTCGTATGCTTTTTCGAATCGTGGGCTGCTGACTGATAATGAACTCGCCACGCTTTTCTCGAGTGCCGATGTCGGTCTGGTTCTCTCGCTCACGAATCCTTCCTTTGTCCCGCTGGAGATGATGGCGTGCCGCTGCGCCGTGGTCGAGATCGCGAGTGAACGAATGGACGGCGTTCTGACGCATGGGCACGATGCCTGGCTCTCGGAACCGGTTCCCGAGGCGATCGCCGCAGGCATTGTGCGTCTGCTCGTTGATCATGAACTATGCGAACATCTAATTGGAAACGCCTACCATCGGACCCGAAATATGAATTGGCGTGACTCGGCACGACAGATCGAAGCTGTTCTCCTGCGGCATGCCGCCACCGGTGCGGAAGCCTGCATTCGCGATCCTGACGCCGGTGAGGTCGACGGGCGCACGCTACAATCTCGCTGTTCGCCTGTCCCCAATTAGATTGATCACCCGATTTCGCCGCGATGGAAATTGTTGCGCAACTTCGATCGCGCTGGTTCGAACCCCGAGTCTACGGAGTCGGCGCCTGGACCGGCCATCTGCATTTCGCCTACGATTTGGTGGCAACGTTGAAGCCGCGGCTTCTCGTCGAACTCGGCACCGACCGCGGCGAAAGTTATTTCGGCTTCTGTCAGTCGGCGCTGGAAAATC
>JACCXL010000241.1 GCA_013697015.1 Chthoniobacterales bacterium
CGCGAGGTCGAGGCGATAGGGGTTGACGTCGGTAATAACGACGTTGCGCGCTCCAGCGTGTTTCGCGATTGGTACCGCCATGCATCCGATGGGTCCCGCGCCCGTAATGAGCACATCTTCGCCCACGAGATCGAACGAGAGGGCCGTGTGAACGGCGTTGCCTAACGGATCAAAACACGAGAGGACGTCGAGTGGAATCGTGGGGTCCGCGTGCCAGACATTGCTCTGCGGAATGGCAACAAATTCCGCCCACGCCCCTGGCCGATTCACACCGACGCCTTGGGTGTTTGGGCAAAGATGCCTGCGGCCGGCAAGGCAATTCCGGCAATGTCCGCAGGTGATGTGACCTTCGCCGACGACGAGATCGCCTTGGGCGAAACCGCGCACGTTTGCTCCGACGCTGTCAACCACTCCCACGAATTCGTGGCCGATCGTCATTGGCACCGGGATCGTCTTCTGCGCCCAGGCATCCCAGTTATAGATGTGAATGTCAGTGCCGCAGACGGAAGCTTTCTGCACACGGATGAGCACGTCGTCGGCCCCTATCTCCGGCACAGGAATTTCCTCCAGCCAAAGTCCCGGTTCAGCCTTGCTTTTGACGATCGCCCGCATCGTTTGACTCACGGCGTGAAACTAGCTGACGCGCCGCGGGGCGCAAAGCGCTTTGGCTCGCGGCGCAGTTGAAGCTCGCGCCGAGCCAGTTTTTCGGACACCACCGCGCACCCTTCTCCCTTGCGTTCGCGCCGGTCTGTCCTGATTGTGATTGTTCATGGCAGCGCCCGCCACGCTTGATCGCATTGAGCCGAAACCGATGAGCGCACGATCCACTTTTCTGCTTCGCTTTGGCAGCACGGTGGTGCTGTGGTCGGTCGCGCTGGGGATCATTTTCTCTGGATACGAGATCGCGTTCTTCGCCTTAATTGCGCTCTTCGGGCTGCTCACGCTCTGGGAATTTTACGGGATGCTCGACGCCAAAGGGCTGCCGAATTTCAAGGTCACGGCCATGGTATGCGGTGCCGTTATGTTGTGCGGCAGTTTCTATTATTTTTCCGAAGTCGGGCCGGCGCATTCCTACGATTTCGAAATGGCCGTGCTGCTATTTTTTCTCCTCACGGTTTTCACCCGGCAGATGTTCGACAGCCTGCGCGACGATGCGCCTCTTAAGACGATGGCCTACACGCTCTTCGGCCTGCTCTACGTGCTCTGGCTTTACAATTTTATGACCAAAATCGTCTACGTCGTCCCGCGCGCGGCTGACGGTCGCGTGACCGGCCAGTTCTATGTGCTGTATCTGATCGCAGTGACGAAGTTCAGCGACATGGGAGCTTACCTGACGGGAAGCGTGATCGGACGGCACAAATTGGTCCCGCATATCAGCCCGAAAAAGACGTGGGAAGGTCTGGCGGGGGCGCTGGTCTTCTCGCTTCTGGCCAGCTGGGGACTCTTCAAGATCATGCCTGGTCACCTCTCGGCTCTGAACGCCACCCATGCTACGGTGCTCGGTTTGCTGCTCGGTTTTGCGGCGGTCGTCGGCGATCTCGCGGAATCGATCATCAAGCGCAGCACGGGCGTGAAAGACTCCGGCAATCTGTTACCGGGAATTGGCGGCGCCCTTGATCTGATCGACAGCCTGCTCTTCACGGCGCCACTCTTATTTTTCTACATGCGCCTTGTCATCCGCGTCCCCTGAAGGGGCGCCACCGCGGAATTTTTCGCTCGATGAAACGCAAACGCGTCGTGGTGCTAGGCGCGACCGGATCGATCGGCGACAGCGCCTTGAAAGTCGCGCGCGATATTCCGGATCGGATGGAAATTGTCGGGCTGGCTGCTCACAGCAACGCGCCCAAACTGGCGGCGCAGGCGAACGAGACGCGGGCCCCAGCCGTCTGTCTCGTGGACGACACAAAGATCGATGAGTTGCACCGCGCACTGGAGTATTCGCCTCAAGTTTTTTCCGGCGAGGCGGGGCTGCGCGAGATCGCCACGCTCCCGGATTCCGAGATGGTCTTGATCGCGGTCGTTGGCACCGGCGGTTTGCGACCTGCGCTGGCGGCGATCAAATCCGGCAAAGATCTGGCCGTGGCGAGCAAGGAAATACTCGTGATGGCTGGCGAAGTGGTGATGCACGCGGCGCGCGCGCAAGGTGTCCGCGTTCTGCCAGTGGATAGTGAGCACAACGCCATTTTTCAATGTCTCGATGGCCGTGCTTCCGAAGTGCGCCGACTCATTCTAACCGCTTCGGGTGGGCCGTTCCGCGCCACGCCCGCGGCGGATTTTGCGTCCATCACCGTGGAACAGGCGCTCAAACATCCCACCTGGACGATGGGCCGAAAGATCACGGTCGATTCGGCCACGCTTTTCAACAAAGGGCTCGAGATGATCGAGGCGCACTGGCTTTTCGGCGTCGAAATGGAGCGCGTGGAAGTCGTGATTCACCCGCAGAGCATCGTCCATTCAATGGTCGAGTTCATGGACGGCTCGGTCCTCGCGCAGCTCTCCCATTCGGACATGTGTTTTCCGATCCAATATGCCGTTACCTGGCCGGAACGGGTTCCGAATTCGCTCACCCCGCTCGATTTCGGGAAGTTGCGGCAGCTCGAGTTTGAGACTCCCCGTTACGACGATTTTCCAGCTCTGCATCTCGCGCGCCGAGCTGGAAACGCTGGTGGCACTTTGCCTGCTGTCTTCAACGCCGCAAATGAAGTCGCGGTCGAAGCCTTTCTCGGAGAGCGCATCCGGTTCCCGGCCATCTGGGAGACGGTGGAAACGGTGATGGATCGCCATCGCGCGATTGCACCCGCCGACCTCGATGCCATATTGGGGGCCGATCAGTGGGCGCGCAGGGAAGCCGCGGCTGTCATCGGGTCAGATTCGTCTTCCTAAATCCGAGCACTCCGATGTTTTCTCAAGCTCTTCGCTTCGTCACGATCCTGCTCGAGGTCATCATCCTTTTTAATTTGCTCATCGTCGTGCACGAGATCGGGCATTTTCTGGCGGCGCGCTGGCGCGGGCTCTTTATCGAGGGATTTGGCGTCTGGTTCGGCAAACCAGTCTGGAAGAAAACGGTTAACGGCGTCCAGTATTCGTTAGGATCGATCCCATTCGGTGGATTCGTGAAACTGCCGCAGCTCGCGCCCATGGATGTGATCGAAGGGAAGGCTGACCTTGATCGCGCGACGCTCCCGCCGATTTCCGCGCTGGATAAAATCATCGTCGCGATCGCCGGGCCGATCTTCAGTTTGCTGCTCGCGCTCTTCTTCGCCGCCATCGTCTGGGTGGTGGGACATCCGGTGGCGGAGTCGGATATGACGACGACGATCGGCTACGTCGAGCGCGATGGACCGGCGGCGAAAGGCGGCCTGCTGCCAGGCGACAAGATTCTCGAGGTAGATGGCCGTCCCGTTTCGCGCTTTTTCGGCATGAACAAAAGTGTGACCTGGGCGATCGTGCGCAGCGAAGAGGAGACGATTCCGTTTAAGATTGAACGCGCCGCTCAGGTGCTGACTCTGAACGTGACACCGATCAAATCAGAAACGCGCGGCTGGCAGCGCAAAAGCACGCGGCAGGTGATGATGTATCCGGCCGAGACCGCGATTATCGAGAAAGTGCAACCCGACACACCCGCGGCGGCTGCGCAATTGCGGCACGGCGATGTCTTGACCGGATTCAACGGTCGTCCGATCTGGAGCCCGGTCGCGCTGGTTGATTTCATCAGTACGCACGGAAACGAAACGGTCACCCTGCAGGTCAGCCGCGGCGGCCAATCGATCAACGTGCCGGTGCAGCCTAGAATTTTGCCCAACGAAAAAACGCCACGCATCGGCATTAGCTGGGACAGCAGTGGCAAGATGA
>JACCXL010000262.1 GCA_013697015.1 Chthoniobacterales bacterium
TTTTTCAAATTTAGCTGATAATCCAGATCGGCGCGGAGCCGGTCTTTATGTGCCTGGCGATTCTGCGACATCATGATGATCGGAGCCTGTAAGCCAGTGATGATGCCGAGCACGAGGTTGAGGAGCACGAACGGATATGGATCGAACGAGCCCCTGCTCAGCATCCAACTGTTTAATACGATCCAAGAGAACAGGAGCAGTCCGCAAAGCCCGATAAACTTCCAGCTGCCGCCGAAGTTCGCGATCGTGTCCGCGGCCCGATCCGCGACCGTTGTGCGCGCCGCTTCTTCGGCGTTTGCATTCCGCGAAACGCGATGCCGGAGCAGATTATCGGTGCGTCGCAGGCGTCGCGCCATGGCCGCAAGCATGCCGAGCATGACGTTGGTGTTGCTGGTGATGAAGTCTAAAAAGTCAGCGCGCGTGAGCACAGCGAGGCGCACATCTTCATCAATGGTCGCGTCGGCGGAGCGTTCGTGGCCATCGATCAGCGCCATCTCGCCGAAGAAATTGCCTTCGCCCAGATCAGCCAGCGTTACTTCACGCCCGTCCGCGTCGGTGACGCTGATGTGAACCCTTCCGCGCTCGATCAGATACAATGCGTCCCCGGAATCGCCCGCCTGAAAGATGCGTGCCGGCCCCTTGAATTCATGCGAAACCAGCAAGGTGCAAAGCTTCTCCAAGGCGGCCGTGTCCAGTCCGCTAAAGAGCGGAACCTTGCGCAGCTGTTCGAGCTGGATCGGTCCGCACGCCCCCGTATCGGCGCTCGAAGAAACGGGAATCGCGAGATGTGGTGCGACCGCCATGCGCCTATTATGGCAAATTCGGCCGGAAAACCCAAGCGTTACTATCGAGACGGTTTCCGGGCCTAACGCATTCCTAAGTTCGGTTTAGAGCTGCCAGATCGCGGACGAGGCTCGGGCCCCCATAAACCAGGCCGGTGTAGATCTGAATAAGTTGCGCGCCAGCGCTCAACATCTGGCGCGCGTCCGAGGCCCCCATGATGCCTCCGACACCGATGATTGGAAGAGTTGTGCGGGAACGCAGATAACGGACGATGCCGGCCGCTTTCAGGCGCAGCGGCGCGCCACTCAAACCCCCTGGCTGGTCGGAAGCGGAAGCGATGGCGGTGTGGTCGAGCGTGGTATTCGTGGCAATGATGCCCGCGATGTCGTTGCCTTCGCAGGTGCGGAGAATCTGGTCCAAATCCTCGTGCGATAGATCAGGCGCGATCTTCAGCAGCACAGGTCTCGGCGAAGCAATGTTTTCTTCCGCCACCGCGCGCAGGAGACTCACCAGCGCCTCCCCGGCTTGGAGCGAACGAAGGCCCGGCGTGTTCGGGGAGCTAACGTTGAGGACAAAATAATCCGCGAAATCGCGCAGCCTGCGAAACGAATAAATGTAATCCGCGTTCGCCTCCCCGAGCGGTGTGGCTTTCGATTTTCCGATGTTGATGCCGATGGGGACGCCCGGCCAGCGACCGCTCGCGCGCAGTTTTCGCAAGCGGGTCGCGATGGCGTCGGCTCCGTCGTTATTGAAACCGAGCCGGTTGATCAATGCGCGCTCTTTCGAGTAACGGAAGATCCGCGGCTTCGGATTCCCCGGCTGTGGTCTGGCCGTGATCGTGCCGATCTCCACAAATCCAAACCCGAGTGCTTCCCAGGCCGGCAGCGCCACGGCGTTTTTATCGAAGCCCGCCGCGAGTCCGATTCGGTTTCGAAAGGTGAGGCCGAACAGCGACTGCGGAGTCCCGCAAAAATCGAAACTGCGCAGGAGGCGGAGTGCGGCTGGGAAATGCGAAGCCAGGCGCAAAGCTCCCAGCGCGAAATGATGCGCGGTTTCGGGATCAAGTGAAAAGAGAAGCGGACGAACGATCCGCTCGTAGGGACCGCTCATTTGCCGATGCAGAACTGCTGGAAAACGGAATCCAGAATCTCGTCGTCTCCCTTGCGACCGACCATTTCGGTCAGAGCGTCGAGCGCCAGGCGCAAATCCACAGCGCTGTACTCGCCGGAGAGATTCTCCGCCATCGTCGCGCTCGCTCGGTCGCACGCACCCAGAGCGCGGCGCAAACAATCCCGGTGTCGTGCGTTGATCGCGAGATGGCTTTCGGGACGGAGATGTTGCTCTCCTACGCAGCGCAGAATTGCATCTTCCAATTCCGGCAGACCTGCGCCCGTTAGACATGAAATATGAAGCGCTGATTCACCAGTCCAGTCGGTGTGCTCGGGCAAATCGCACTTGTTCAGAATTATGAGAGAAGCGCAATCGCTCCGCGCAACGCCGCTGTCGGTGGGTTTCGGTGCGCTCACGTCGAATAAATGCAACACGAGGTCAGCGGTCGCGAGCGCTTGCTGCGTGCGCTGCATTCCTGCTTCCTCCAATTGATCATCGGAGTCGCGGAGACCAGCGGTGTCGAGTAGACGCACCGGCACTCCGCGCAAGTTAATCATCTCCTCGATTGTGTCACGCGTCGTGCCGTGAGTCGCGCTGACGATAACGCGTTCGTAACCCAAAAGCCGATTGAGCAGGCTTGATTTTCCGGCGTTCGTGGGACCGGCAACAACGACGCGCAGACCTTCTCGCAGGATCCGGCCGTGGTCCGCCGTGGCCAGCAGCGCCGCGATCTGTTCGCGGATCGAGGCGAGCACCGCACGAAGCTTGGTGTCGGCATCAGGCGCGATATCTTCCTCGGGAAAATCGATGGCCGCATCAATGTGGGCGATCAATCGAACAAGCTGCTCCCGCAATATTTTCGCTTCGTTCCCGAGCCGGCCCTGCAGTTGCTCGGTCGCGGCGCGTAGCGCCAGATCGGTCCGCGCGCGGATCAAGTCCATGACCGCTTCTGCCTGAGTCAAATCCATCTTGTCGTTCAGAAACGCGCGTTCCGTGAATTCCCCGGCGCGAGCGGCGCGCGCGCCGGCCGACAGGCAGACTCCGAGCACGCGCGCCGCGATTAGAATTCCGCCGTGACAGCTGATCTCGACCAGATCTTCGCCGGTATAACTGGCGGGCGCGCGATGCACCGAGAGCAAAACCTCATCGATCACGCGCTCGTCCTGCACAATCCTCCCAAGGTGCTGGCGGTGCGAGGTCAGGGAGGATGGAGATTCGCTTCCGCGAAAGATTCTATCGGCGATCTCGACCGCTTCCGGACCGGAAACGCGAATCAATGCAATCGCGCCTTCGCCGATGGGACTGGAAATGGCTGCGATCGTCTCGCCATTCAAGGCTTCCGCAGTCACGTGGCAGCGCGATCGATCACTTCCCGCAAGGCCGAGAGACATCTCCGATTCTGTTCCATCGTCCCGACCGAGATGCGCACCCATTCGGGCAAATGATAACCTTTCAAGGCGCGGACGATGATTTTTCGGGCGAGCAAGGCGCGAAAAACGGCCGCGCTGTCGCCAACTCGCACGAGCACGAAATTTCCTGCGCTCGGCACGAACGGCAGATCCATTTCCGAAAACCCGTGCTGCAGAAATGTGCGACCCTGGTCCGTGATCCGTTTCGTCTTCTCCTGATGCGATTTGTCACCGAGAGCAGCTAACGCGGCTGCCTGCGCGATCCCGCTGACGTTAAAAGGCTGGCGTGTCTTCTGCAGCACCTGGATCAGTTCCGGAGGAGCGATCCCGTAGCCGATGCGCAGATTCGCGAGGCCATGCATCTTGGAGAATGTGCGGAGGACGATCACGTGACGGCCCGCGTGCACATATTTCAGAACATCGGGAGGACCGTCTACATACTCGAAGTAGGCCTCGTCGAAAACGACCGTGATCCGTTCCGGCAACGCGCGCATGAACGAATCGATCTGCGTCTGCTCAAGCAGCGTCCCGGTCGGGTTATTTGGATTCGCAATAAAGACAAGCCGGGTTCGCGGCGTGATCGCCGCGCTCATGGCATCGAGATGATGGCGCAGATCCGGGCTGGGGACCTCGATGGTCCGAGCTCCAAAACCCGCCGCCACTAGCTTGTAAGCGATAAAGGCGTGCTCCGAAGTGACGACATCGTCGCCGGCTAGCAGAAAGGCATGCCCAAGAAATTCGATGATTTCGTTCGAACCGCTCCCGAGGATGATGTTCGCGCGTTCGACTCCAAGTTTGGCGGCAAGCGCTTCGCGCAAATAATAGCCGCCGCCGTCTGGATAGAGGTGCGCCTGGTCGAGGGCCGCCCGCATCGCCGCGAGGGCAGCTGGTGAGGCACCGAGCGGATTCTCATTGGAAGCAAGCTTGATGATGGAACCGGCATCTGAGCCGAGCTCGCGCGCCGTTTCTTCGATCGGTTTGCCCGGTTCGTAGACAGCGAGATCGCGCAGATGTGGATTTGCCAGCTCCCAGACCGAATTCATCGCTCGGGAGTTTAAGCAGGATTCCGGCGAAGAACAGGCTGCGTCACACACGGTTCGTCAGAACAAAAAGCTGTTCACAGTTCGCGTTCCGACAGAACTTTTCCGCGTATGCAAAGTCTACCATTCCTCGCTGAGACGAACGTTCTCGGTCTCGCGCTCAACCCGTGGAAAATCGTTGGCTTGAGCGGCAGCCTGATCTTCGGCGTGCGCTTCATCATCCAATGGATTGCGTCGGAACGGGCGAAGAAAAGCGTCATCCCATTCGGATTCTGGGAGTGCAGCGCGGTCGGTTCTTTTCTCACCCTGAGCTATTTCGCGATCTATCGGCACGACTCGGTTGGTGTCCTGCAGAGCTTGCTGCCACTGCCGATTTATCTGCGGAATTTATACTTCCGCTACAGCCACAATCGGCCGAAGCATCCCGGCAACGCTCCGCGCCCGCCAGAGTAGTTGTGCCACCGCAGGTTGCAGCGTTACCATTGTTGCGTGATCGAGCCCGACGAGATCATTTTCTTTGATAACAACGCGACGACGCAGCTCGATCCGCGGGTTGTCGAAGAAATGCTGCCGTTCCTTTCGCGGTATTTCGGGAATCCTTCCAGCGGTTACCGCTTCGCTTCGCAGGTGCGCGACGCGATCGAGCTGGCGCGGTCCCGCGTTGCCGGCTTGTTACAGTGTGAGCCCGAGGAAATCATCTTTACGAGCGGCGGAACGGAATCGAACAACGCCGCACTCAACTCCGCGACCCAGCTCGATCCGGCCCGGCGTCATATTGTAACGACTTCTGTCGAGCACAGCGCGGTGCGAAAACACTGCGCGCATCTTGCCGGGTGCGGCTGTTCCGTCTCGACGGTGGATGTGAATGGACAGGGCGAGCTCGATCTGGGGGTCCTGCAAGCGGCGCTCCGTCCGGACACCGCGATCATCTCGGCGATGTGGGCGAACAACGAGACTGGCGTGATTTTTCCCGTCGCCGAGATCGCCCGGATGGCCCGTGCCGAAGGCGTGTTCTTTCACACCGATGCGATCCAAGCGGCCGGCAAGGTTGAGATCGATCTGCGCGATTCGCCCATTAACTTTCTTTCCATCTCGGGACACAAACTGCACGGGCCAAAAGGCGTCGGCGCATTATATATCAATCGCCGCTCCGCGTTCCGGCCCAGTGTCTTTGGCGGCAGCCACGAGAACGATCGACGCGCCGGAACGGAGAACGTTGCGGGGATCGTCGGGTTCGGCAAAGCGGCGGAGCTGGCGAGTGAAGGTTTGCGTCTGGAACAGAAAGAGATGCGCGGGCTGCGGGATAGATTCGAGAGCGCGATGCTGAAAGCTATTCCAGGCGCCGCGGTCAACGGCGCTCGCACAGTTCGACTCCCAAATACGACGAGCATTTCTTTTCCGGGAGTCGATGCCGGTGCCGCGCTCCTCCTCCT
>JACCXL010000296.1 GCA_013697015.1 Chthoniobacterales bacterium
GCCGGATTGCGACTCGACACCACCGATTTCCGCTCGGGCGGCAATGTCGGACCGCGCTGGCATGAGGATGGGCGTGAGACATGGGGTTTCGACGCACGTCATCCGGCCCGTCTTTAAACCGCCTGTCGGCAGCGCGAGAACTTGTCGTTGAGGCCTTCTGGCCGAACCGCTGCTTTAAATGCGACTGAGCTTCGCGGTTCAATAAGCAAACAGGCAAAGATCGACACCGACGATTCGCCGCGGCCATGAGTCACGGCCGAAGCAAAGAGAAGCTGCACGACGAGCGCGCCGCGCTGGATGAGCGATTCAGGCCGGCCGGAATCAATCCGTAGCCGTCGCATAGTCTTAACGCGTCACTCGGTGGAAAACCCGTCGGAGACGAGAACGGCGATTTTTTTGAATCCAAATGGGGCGGCCGCCGCATCTCACTCCCGTAACCGACATCCTATGCACACCATCACGATCCGGCCGTTCGCGGCCTTGAAGCTCCTGACTTTTGCCAGCCTCGCGCTCGTCGGCGGCTGCCATCTGCCCGGCATTCCGGGGAATGGCGACATCACCAGCGAAACGCGCAATGTGACCCAGTTCTCTGCCGTCGAAGCGGGTGGCGTGTTCGACATTCAATGGGTCAACGGCCCGGCCGGCGCGGTCGTGACCACCGACCGGAATCTGCTCTCGCGCATTAAGACGAAAGTCGAACACAACACACTGCGAATCGATTGGGACACGCAACTGCGTCCGACCAAGGGAATCAAAGTCAAGCTCACGAGCGCAGCGCTCACGAGCGTAGAACTGAACGGTGCCGTCCGCTTCGCCGCCGCGAAACTCTCGGGCGACACTCTTTCCATCGAAGGTAACGGAGCGACGCGGATTGCGCTCGATGGGACGATTGCGAGCCTGACGGCAAGCCTCAATGGCGCCAGTCGGTTGGACGCGGAGAACCTTCAAACGCGCAGCTGCGAAATGTCGATCAGCGGCGCGGGCCGCGCGGACGTGACCGCGACGGAGACGTTAAAAGTGGCAATTTCTGGCGCAGGCAAAGTCACCTATGCAGGCAACCCGCCGACGATCGAGAAAAACATCAGCGGCGCAGGCAGCATCAAGCGGCGGGAATAAAGGACGAGCGACGGGACCTATCCGTGGCAGCCACGCAAGAGCGCGAGCAGAATGAGTGTGCCGATGAGCGAGACGGCAAGTGATCCGAGGCAGCCGAGCCGGTTCGAGAAGAAGGCAAACACCAGCCAATTATCGCAGGTGCGCACCGCCATGGCCGCAGGGAAGTCGCGCGCCGCGGCTAGCCCGATGTATCCTCTCGCTCGGTGGCTCGCTCCTGAATCGCCGAATTTCTCTGGAAGCGCGCCTGCGCTTTGCAGAAACTGCCGTCATGACCGAGCGGCAGGCGGACACAAGCGACGAAGGTTTTTCCTACAACACCCATCTCAACATCCTGCATTCGCCACTGGAGGTGATCGACGTGCCACGGCTGGTCGATCAATGCGAGCAGCAGTGGTATAACCAGACCCTTTGCCAGGTCGATGAATCAGTCGTTAGGCTGGGCGTTGTTGAAGGCGAATACCACTGGCACAAACACGAGAACGAAGATGAGTTTTTCTACGTCGTGAGCGGGCGCTTTCTGATCGACCTCGAGGATCGCACCGTCGAACTCACGGCCGGCAAAGGGTTCGTCGTGCCGAAAGGCGCCAGGCATCGGCCGCGCGCACCCGAGCGGACGGTGATCCTGATGGTGGAACGCGCCGGGATTGTGCCGACCGGAAGCAGCTAGGAATCGGCCTCCTTGCTGGAACCCGCTTCCAGCAGGCGCACTCGCCGATCGAGGTAAGGCAAGCGAATCGTGAGCGTGAGCCCCTTGCCGTCGTGACTTTCGATTGAAAGCTCGCCGCCATGTTCGCGCACGATTCGCCGGACGATGAGCAAACCCAACCCCGAACCACTCGTCTTAGTCGTAAAGTAAGGCTCGAAGGCGTGGCTCAGATTTTCCGCGGACATGCCGCCGCCCGTGTCGGTGAAACTCACGAGCACGTGCGTGTCGTCGAGATCGGTGCGGATGCGCAGGACACCGCGCCGCTTCATCGCCTCGAAGCTGTTCTTGATAACATTGTAGAACGCCTGCTTCACCTGGTCGCGATCCAGCTCGAGCGAGGGGAGATCGGAGCGCAGTTCCTGCTCGACCACGATGTCGCGGTCCTGGATTTCCGCCGCGAAAAAACGGACCGCTTCGTCCAGAATCGCGTTCACATTTTCGCGTTGCAGCTGTGGCTTTGAAGGCCGAATCGCACGCAGAAATTGCGACACGATCGAATCGAGCCGGCTGATCTCAGAACGCGCGATGTCGATCGATTCCTGCAGCGGCTCGCGCGTCGCCGTCTCCAATTTCTTCGCCTGCCGTTCCATGAGCTGGAGATGGATATGAAGCGA
>JACCXL010000297.1 GCA_013697015.1 Chthoniobacterales bacterium
AGTTTCTGGCAGTTGCCGATCTTAATCAGCGGAGCGTATCGCGGCATCACGACGGTCGCGGGGATTCCGAGCAGCCGGCCCTGGTAAGCGAGCGCCTGCGCGTGATTACCGGCCGATGCCGCGATGACCCCGCGATGCTGCTGACCGGACGGCAGCAGCGCCAGCGCGTTCCGTGCGCCCCGTTCTTTGAAACTCCCCGTGCGCTGCAGATTGTCGAGCTTACACAAAATATCCATCCCGGTGATTTCACTCAACGGAATAGAAGGCTGACAGGGCGACCGGTAGACCGCCCCTTCGATGCGGTCGCGCGCCGCCTCGATGTCCGCAAACGTCGTCACGCCGGTTTCATATACCGCGCGCCGCGCACCGGCAATCGTTTACCGGCGGGCGAGCTATGAATCGAGCGCCTCGCGGATCTTGCTCGCGAGCTGTTCGGGATCGAACGGCTTGGCCAGGAAGAACATTTCGCCGTCGCGCCGGTCGCCGGGATGGAGTGATTCCTCCAAGTAACCCGAAACGAAAATTACTTTTGTGGTGGGTCTGGCTTCCCGCAGCCAATCGGCGAAGCGACGGCCGCTCATGTGCGGCATGACCATATCGGTCAGGAGCAGATCGATTTTGCGATCGCCATTCTCCTGCGCGACCAGCCGCTGCGCATCGTCGCCATTCGCGGCCTCGATCACATCGTAGCCCAAGCCCCGCAGGATTCGCACCGAGATATGTCGGACGCTCACATCATCTTCGAGCACCAGGATTCTCTCCGAGCCGGTTGGTAATTTTTTGCCCGTCGTCTTTTTGTGCGACTGCGCTGGAGGTGCATCGACTCGGGGCAGGAAGATGGTGACGGTCGTGCCGCGCTCCTCGTCACTCTGAACGCCGATGCCGCCGCCGCTTTGCCGTACGATTCCATAACTGGTCGCGAGTCCGAGGCCGCTGCTGCGATGTTCGCTCTTGGTCGTGAAAAAAGGCTCAAACAGATGCGCTTTCACATCTGCGCTCATTCCAACACCACTGTCCCGAACCGTGATCGCGACATAATCGCCAGGCGTCAGCTGTTCGAACGCGACGGTAGCTGGGTCATCATCCGCAATCGTGACGACGCTCGTCTCCACCAGCAGCCGACCGCCCGAGCTCATCGCGTCACGCGCGTTGACCACAATGTTCAGAATAACC
This sequence comes from Chthoniobacterales bacterium, assembly GCA_013697015.1. Classification (GTDB taxonomy): domain Bacteria; phylum Verrucomicrobiota; class Verrucomicrobiia; order Chthoniobacterales; family UBA10450; genus JACCXL01. Next base: position 1,174 of record JACCXL010000297.1, read on the forward strand.
TGCGTGATCTGTCCCGGATCCACTTCCACATGCGCGCCTTCTCGATTTCGGAGCAGGTGACATTCGACCGCAATGTTTTCGCCCAGCAGCCGGAGGAGCGATCGTTCAAGATTGGAGACGAGTGCGTTGACATCGACAATGCGCGGTTCGAGCGGATTTCTCCGGCTAAACGCGAGTAATTGACCACTGAGCGTGGAAGCGCGACTGGCGGCGTTCCGGATTTCGCGAACGAACGCGGCGACCGAATTTTTCACGCCGAGTTCGTGCAGCAGCAGATCGCTATAGCCCAGGATCGTGGTGAGGAAATTATTGAAATCATGCGCGACACCGCCGGCCAACTGCCCAAACGCTTCCATTTTCTGGGAGCGGCAAAGTTGATCCTGAAGTTGTTTGCGGGCGCTGATGTCCATGAGCGATCCGACGAACCGGACCGCGGTGCCGTCTGCGTCGCGCATGATGCAGGCGCGCTCCAGCAGGTGAACGTAGGAGTGGTCGCTGCGGCGAAATCTATATTCGCCACTCCATGTTTCGGCCTTCGAAGCGAGCGCATCGCGGACACTGGCTGCGTTGCGTGCTCGATCTTCCGGATGGAGATGCTTCTGCCAAAAGCCGAGCCGGTCGGTTGCCTTGGAAGGGGCGTATCCGAGCAGGCGCTCCAGGCCTTGTGGCCAGGTGAGAGTTCCGCTTTCTAGATTCCAATCCCGAACCGCATCATTCGTAGCCCGGGCGACAATCGTAGAATATTCTTCCGGCGAAGGAGCGCAGCTCTGGGCGATCTCAGCGTGAATTTCATGGTTCAGTTTTTCAGTGGCGGGTCCATCGGATTTTTCGCGACGAACCGTCTGTGTGGGCTGTTCGCCGTGGTGAATTTCCCTTGCGAATCGCATGCGTCACGTCAGCCCAGCCTCTGAATCTTGGGAAGCTAGTTCCATGCCCCTGCCGACGCGGCTTTCACACCATCCCGCATCTCGATTTCATTCCCGCCGGCATCTGACTTCGCCAAGAGACAACGTGGAAAATCCCATGGATATCGACCTTCTTAAGCCTCTCAAAAAACCAGAAAGCCCTCGTCACTCGTGCGAGTTCCAGAATCGGGAGGCCCCGTGCTCTTGCGCTCCGAACGC
>JACCXL010000018.1 GCA_013697015.1 Chthoniobacterales bacterium
ATGTGCGCATGCCGCCGGGATGGGATGGAATCGAGACCATCTCGCGCATATGGAAGGAGTTCCCCGATCTGCAGATCGTGATCTGCACGGCTTATTCCGACTACTCCTGGGACGAAATCGCCAAGTCCATCGGTAACTCCGATCAGATGCTGGTGCTGAAGAAGCCCTTCGACAACGTCGAGGTGCTGCAAATGGCGCACGCCCTCTCGAAAAAATGGCAGCTCACTCAGATGGCGCGCCGGCAAATGGAGGAACTGGATGCGCAGGTGAATCAGCGCACAGCGGAGTTGCGGGCGGCCAATGCACGACTCACCGGTGAAGTTGCCGAGCGCACGGCGGCCGAGGAGGCGCTGCGCCAATCCGAAGAGCGCTTTTCCAAGGCTTTTCACAGCAGTCCCATTCCGATGATTATTCAGCGGCCCGATGGGAACGGTTGTCTCGATGCGAATGTTAGCTTCCTTGAATTGATCAATGCCGAACGCGCGGCGGTGCTCGCCGGCGAGATGAGATTATGGGGCGACGATGCCACGGCGATGGCCATCTGCGAGAAGCTTGCTGCTCGAGACGTGATTCGCAATTTAGCGGCTACGATTCGCACCACCGGCGGCGACACGCGCGAAGTTCTTGTCGCCACGGAGAATTTGGAACTGGGCAACGTCCCCTACCACCTCCTTATCCTGCAGGACATCACCGACCGCATGCGTTTGGAAAATGAACTCCGCCAGGCTCAAAAAATGGAAGCAGTAGGGCGTCTCGCGGCGGGCGTGGCGCACGATTTCAACAACATCCTCACCGTTATCCTAGGGAATACGGCGATGCAGCTGCGCAACCCGCAGCTCGATGGAAAGCTCAGCGCTTCTTTGCATCAGGTGCAGCGTGCCGCGGAACGCGCTACCGCTTTGACCCGCCAGCTCCTCGCTTACAGTCGCAAACAAATCATTCAACGCCGCCCGCTCGCGCTCAGTGGCGTAGTTGAGCAGACGGTCGCCATGCTGCGCCGGATCATCGGCGAACACATCGCCCTCGACATGCAGCTTGCGCCCGACCTGCCGCCTATTTTTGCTGACTCAAGCAGCGTAGACCAGGTCATCATGAACCTCGCGCTAAATGCTCGCGACGCCATGCCTGAAGGCGGCAAGCTCACGATCACGACTCTCCGAGTTGAAACTGACGAGGCGGCCCGCGGGCGCAATCCCGACGCACAGCTGGGACCGCACATTTGTCTGGCTGTGAAAGACACGGGGTGTGGAATGAGCACAGCTACAGTGGCGCGTATCTTTGAACCGTTTTTCACGACCAAGGGTCCAGGCAAAGGAACCGGAATGGGACTCGCCACTGTCTACGGTGTGCTCAAGCAACACGGTGGCTGGATTGAAGTCGAGAGCGCGCCGCGCCGCGGCACAAGCATTCGAGCATTCTTCCCGCTCAGCGTGGACGGAGTGGCTGCCGACTCCGGCAAGCCCGAGAGGTTGCCTGCCGAGTGCGCGCCGACTACGAGCATCACTATTCTTGTCGTGGAGGATGAAGAGATGTTACGCGAGTTTGTCAGTGATGCGCTTGGTGCTTTGGGTTACCGCGTCTTGTCTGCGCCGAATGGTCGCGCTGCGCTTGAAATCTGGGCCGAGCACCACGAACAGATCGACCTGCTGCTCACCGACGTCGTCATGCCCGAGTCGATCTCTGGCCGGGAGCTGGCACACACGCTCATTATGGATAAGCCCGACCTTAAGGTCATCTTTACCAGCGGCTACAGTGCTGAATTGATTGGCACGGACTTCGAGCGCGAAAAACAGCACGCCTTTCTCGCTAAGCCGTATCTCCCCGACCGACTTGCCCAGACCGTCGCTGAGCACCTCCAGTCTCAGCCTGCCATGATAGCTAGCCGCGCCTCGGTCCTACCGGTGCTTACCTGACTATTTAATCCTGTCATAGACTGTCGAGCATTGGGTGGTTAACACAGTTGAAGAGCAGTTGACGAGGCTGGAGCATGACCGCTTTCTGGCTCGATGACGGACTATGAGCCACAGTTGCCGCAGGGGACTTGCGATCTCTCGACGTCAGCCGCGCGAGCTTAAGAACGGGATTGCGCGCGCTTTGATTTCTAATTCGCTGGCAACGTTGTAAAGCGCGTCGCTCGCCGATTTCGGACTTAGACTGTGCTCTTCGTGCCGGAATTTTGCGCTGCGTGATTCAAGACAAAACCGTTCGCGGCCGGAGCGCGGTAGCGGATCACGTCCTCAGCGAAGCGCTCCATCTCTTCGAGTTGCGGGCTGCATTGCAGGAGCAATAAATCCACGCCAGCCTCTTCAAACGCCGCGATGCAGTTGCGCACTTTTTCGGGAGTTCCCACCAAGCCGGAACGCAGACCTCGATTCGTGACGGAATAATCCTCGAGTGACACCTGGCTTTCGAGCTGTGTGCCGGCGAGCCATTGTTGGTAATTGTCGTAGCCCCGCGCGTGCTGTTTCACGTCCGTGATGCGATCGAGTTCCTGTTTCGCTTCGCGCTCGCTGTCCCGCACGACGGAGTAGGCGGCGACTCCAAACGTCATCGGCGGTAGACCCTTTCGCTCCCGTCGCTCCGACATATCGGCGATTTTCTTTCGCACGGTTTCCGGCGAATCACCGTGCATGACGTAGGCGTCGCATTGGGTCGCGATCATCTCCTTAGCGGCTTCCGATTCGCCGCCAGCGTAGATCACCGGCCGCGGCTTCGAGACCGGCTTTGGTTGCATGATCGCATCCTCGACATTGTAAAATTTCCCGGAGATCGAGAAGTGATCTTCCTTCCAAAGCCGGTCGACGACTTCCAGCCATTCCGAGGTGCGCGCGTAGCGATCGTCGTGCTGTTCGAAGTGGACACCGTACTTCTTCGCCTCGTCCGCCCACCAGGATGAAACGACATTGAGCGACAGCCGGCCCGGTCCCGCGATGTGATCGATGTTGGCGGCTTGCTTCGCCAACAAGGCCGGTGAATGAAACGTCGGACGCACCGCCACCATCAGCTCGAGGCGTTTCGTGACCGCGGCGAGCGCGGCCGCGGTGGACCACGCATCGAGCGCCGGAGCGTCCGCGCCTTTCAGGTCATTAAGATTTAGCTCAGCGATGAGTGTGAGATCGAACCCTATCTCTTCGCTGCGGCGCGCCAGACGACTCGCGTAGGCCCAAGTTGCTTCCATGTTTTCGTGCTCCACGTTACGAAGCCATCCGCCGAAAACCGGCAGCCAATATCCGTATTTCATCTGTTCCTTTCCTGCATCAGGTAATCGACCAGCCGCGCGTGCGGGTCGAACCCAAGGATACGCGGCGCGTCGGCCACGAAATTTGAAAGCGCGTTAATGTCGTAGAAGAGGAGCCGTCCGTCGCGATCGTCGCTTAGGTACTCGACTCCGCCGACGTCGATTCCCGCCGCCGCGACGATTCGCTCGACCGTCCTGATGACCTCAGGCGGTGGCTGATACGGTTCGATCTTCAAGCCAGCCTTCGGACCATCGGCAAGACATATCGCGTCCTGGGCCGCAGCATTCTCGACCTGGCAAATCTCGGCCGGGCAGAGATTAAAATGCTCGCCCGTGGTGAAGATCTTCATCGCGTAAAGGAATTTGCCGCCGAGTGTTTCGACGCGCGTGATGTGTCCGCCGCGCGCCGGAATGAACTCCTGCACGAGCGCGGTGCGGTCGATCCCGAGATCGATCTGGTTTGTCGCAAGGGCGCGACGAAGTTCGTCCTCGGAATTGACCCGTACGATCCCCGCCCCGCGCCCTCCGATATTGGGCTTGATGAGGAGCGGAAAGCCGAGGGTGGTGGCGACGCGCCCCGTTTCTTCAACGCAATTGATCACACGCGAGCGTGGTGCGGCGATACCTAACGAGTGAAAGAGTGAAAGCTGCCGCGCTTTGGAAATTTCGATCTCGAACGCGCTTTGCCCGTTGATCACCCGTGTGCCCGTGCTTTCGACGTAAGCGAGATAATCGCGGGTGAAAAAAATGCCCTGACCGTGGCCGCGCAGATAGGCCGAAGCGCTCATCCGATTGAAGAGCAGCGCGTATTTCTTAGCGCGACCGGTGATGTCGTAGGAATGACAACGCGCGTCGATGTGCACATAGGCCGTCGATCGCTTGTCCAGCTCGGCAAAGAGCGGCCGGAACCAGTCCTGATGCTCGTAATAAATCGCGATCGGTAGCTGCGGTTTCATCATCGGATCCACGGCGAAGTAAACCGGAGGTGCCGCCTCAGTGCGCCTCGCCCCATGTGGCCTTCAGATACCCGTTTCGCCCCGAGCCGAAGCGGTACATCCCGTAAGCCATCGGATTCTTGATGTAGTATTTCTGGTGATACTCCTCGGCCGGCCAGAACTTACCCGCAGGCAAAATAACGGTCGCGATCGGCTTTTTGAATTTGCCTGATTGCGCAAGCTGCTCCTTCGATCGTTCGGCGGCGGCTTTCTGTTCCTCGGTCGTGTAGAAAATCGCCGTTGTGTATTGATCGCCGAAGTCGTGGAACTGTCCGTCTGTCTGAATAGGACTGATGTTGTGCCAGAAAATTTCGAGCAGCTTGTCATACGAAATCTTCGCCGGATCGAACGTCACTTCGATAGCCTCGCGATGCGTGGTTTCGCCGGCTGAGACCTGCTGGTAGGTTGGATTTTCCTCTCTACCTCCCGCGAAGCCGACGAGAGTAGAGACGACTCCCGGAGCGTGATCGAAGGGCGGCTGCATGCACCAGAAACATCCGCCGGCGAAGACGGCTTTTTCGAGAACCGGAGTATTTTCCTGCCCCGCTGCAGAACCCACTCTCAGCAGGAGCGCCGCGATCAGGCTAAAAGTCAGAAGCACCCTTTTCACGTTCCTATAAGTGGCGGCAGTCTCGGTTTTATTCCAATCGAAGGTGATCTGTGAATCGGCGCGATCACCGGGAACCAGAGCAAGGATCGGTCGCCAGCCGGCTCTTCGACCCGCGCGGCTGGCGGCTGATTATTCCTGGCGTTCTCGCAGCGACGCTTCTCTTTGTCGTCCTGCTTTGGCCTACACTCCTGACTAACTACCGCGGCCTGCCGCCGGTCAGCGCACGGCTGATTGCCTCGCTGGAAATGCTCATCTCCTTTTCGGTCTGCGGGCTGGGCATCATGTTTTTCTACGGGTTGCTCCGTCACCCGCGTTCAGTGGCGACGGGAAAGGCCGTGCCGGCAAGGGTAGAAT
>JACCXL010000307.1 GCA_013697015.1 Chthoniobacterales bacterium
TGTAATCGCAAACGTAATCCGTTTCCGCCAGCGTGAGAACGACGAGGTAATGTCCCTTGCCATCGCCCAAGGCGCGCGAACTGGTGGCCTTAGTTTCCTCGTGTTCGGCCTTGCCGTGAATGATCGACGTCGCGGATTCGCTCGCGTACTTGCGCACGCGTTTCCAGACGCTCATGACGTCCCCGCAAGTCGTATCGACAATCTGGCAGCCGCGCTCCTTGATCTGCTGGAGAATAGAGAGCTCGGTGCCGAAGGCCGGGACAATCACGACATCTTCGGGTTGCAGGTCGACGATCTCCGCCTGCTTGTTTTTCCCCATCAAATTCTTGATACCTAACGACGAAATCTGCTCGTTGACTTCGGGGTTGTGAATGATTTCACCGACGATAAAAAGCCGCCGGTCCTTGAAAACCTTGCGCGCGGCGTAAGCCAGATCAATGGCGCGCTCCACGCCGTAACAAAACCCAAACTGCTTGGCCAGCCGGACGGTCATGCCGCCGACGGAAATGATTCCACCCTGGCGCCGAACTTTGTCGACGATATCGCTGCGGTAGTGCGATTCGACCTGCTGCTGCACCGCGGTCATCACCTCCGGCGTCCGCAAGTTGACCTTCTCGCGCGCGGTCGTGCCGCTGGATATCAGGTTCGTGCTCATGGCGCTCGTCAAAAAAACATTGTCTTCGCAAAGCGCCTTGCCGGCGCCCCGCGGTCCACCACCACTTTATCTCTGAAGGCGGATCAGTCTACCAGCAATGGACCGGGAGGATCTTTAAACCAGCTGGCCGACATCATCTGCGCGCGCGGCGGATCGGGATCGCGGCTTTGATCGAGCTTGCGCACGAGGTGGCCGTATTTGGCGTCTTCAGGAAATGATGTCGCGATATGCACCGGCGTGCCGATCTTCGTCAGCGCGAAAAGCCGCGCCGCGGCTTCACGATGCAGCCGCACGCAGCCGTGCGTGTGCGGGACAGGATGGACAAACCCTTCATGGAATCCGTAGGCGGGCTTGAATTCACACCAGTAGGCCATGGGATAACCGGCATCGGGCTGGCTCGCGCGGCGTCGGTTTTTCTCCTTATTATAGATGGTGAAATTGCCGGTCGGCGTCGCGGCGCCGGGTTTGCCGACGTTGCCTTGCACCGCCATCAAAAGGCGATCGCCTTCCACGACGTAAAGGTTCTGAGTCGAGAGGGAGAGCTTCACTTCCACTTTCGACGGATCGTGCGGGCGATAGGCGGTGACGTGATAGTTGCCGGATGAAACCGTGGACGGTGTGCCGCAACTCGTGAGTAAACCCGCTACCGCGAGCGCGCAGCTCGAAAGGAGCAAACGAGAGAGAAGTCGCATAAGTAAGTATTGGAAAAGCGCACTCGCGGGGCTTTGTCAATTAAACGCCGGCATGGAGATGGATCGGCCAGCTACTTTTTCGCAGTGGACGCGGGAATTCTGCCGGCGCGAACGAGGCGCGTTTCAAGGTTTGGGCCGGCGTTCGCGTAGTAAGGATATTCGACCGGATCACTGGCGAACCGATACCGCCAATGTTTATACATCCAGAGCCAGGGAGCGGGATTCGCCCGCACGACCGATTCGAATCTATCCCAGGTCGCCTGGACGATCTCTTTTTCGGTCGCCTCGGCCGAAAACTCGATGGGAGGACCGACGACGACGCGACAGCGTCCGGCCGGCAGAGGTTCGGCGATGACTGGAATGATGGGAGCGCCCGTTCGCGTATGCAGCCAGGCGTGCGCGTATGTCACCGAGGTCTTGAGGCCGAAGCACTCGATGAAAACGCTCGGTTGCCGTGTGGAAAGCGTGAGATCAGTGAGGATGGCGACGTGCTGACGGCGTTTCAATGCTTTGAACAAACGAAGGATCGCGCCTTCGCGGGACGCGACCGCGTGGCCGGAGTGCCGTCGCAAATTCGCGAAGATCGGATCGAGCAGCGGGTTTTTAAATTCTTGCGCGAGGATCAGGAGTGGCACGCCGCAAAAGCCCATCGACTTCGCCGCCCACTCGAAGTTGCTGTAGTGAAAGGTGACGAAGATGCAGCTTCGCTCGCGCGCGAGCACAGCGGATTTCGGATCGAACTCGACGTCGATCCAGCGGCGGAAGTTGGCCTGGGTGAGTCGCGGCGACCAAAGCAGATCGATCATGGTGCACGTAAAATTCTGGTAGGACTGGCGAATCACGCTGGAGCGCTGCGCCGCTGTCATCTCAAGGCGGAAGGCAGCGAGCAGATTCGCGCGCGCGACTCTGCGCCCGTAGAGATCGAGTCGCGCAGCGATGGTTCCGATGGACTGCGCGATCCAAAAGCAAACGCGACGCGGCAAAACCGGCACGAGGGCGGCTGCGAGCATCAGCAGGAGCCATTCAAGGCGGTAGCGGAAGCGTTTGAGGAGGGCGCGCATCGGCAAAACTCTAGACGTTCCTGTTCCGGCCGCGAGCCGACAAACAAAGCAATGCCCTCGTTGCGCCCAACGATGCGAGCACGCAAGCCCGTCAGACAGCGCCTCGATTGACTTGAACCTGTTCGATTTTACGTTGCCCAGTCGGGGCGCGCCGCCGCGCGAATTTTACTGTGAAGAGCGTTCTCTTTGTCTGTACTGGAAACATCTGCCGAAGTCCGATGGCGGAGGGGCTTTTCCGTCGGCTGGTGGGCAATCGCAAGGATATCGAAGCGACTTCCGCCGGTGTGCACGCGGTGAGCGGGCAGCCGCCAAGCCTCCACGCCGTGCACGTGCTGCAGAGAAACGGAGTTGATATCAGCAGACTGCGCAGCCAACCGCTCACGGCAGCGCTCGTGGAACACGCCACTCATATTTTCGTCATGACCGGCGCGCACCTCGATACCATTCAGATGCTCTTTCCGCATGGAGTCGAGAAGTCGTTTTTGCTGCGTGAATTTGAGGAAGCCGGCATGACGGTGTGGCGCGATGTGCCCGATCCCATCGGCTGCGGGCGCGACGTTTACGAGCTCTGCGCGGAAACCATTAAAAACGCTTTACCGAGCGTGCTCGCATTCGTAGAACAAACCGAAATCGCTGTGTCCGCCAGCTCCCGTGGCGGCGGAGCTTCTTATTCCATGGGCGATCTGCCACGTCATATTGAATCCGCGACTTACGTTCCCAATCCTGCCAACAGGGGCGGCGGACTGCGCAACACCGATCCGGAAATCTTCGATGCGATCGCGGCGGAGGAAAAACGCCAGCGTGAGAACATCGAACTGATCGCGTCTGAGAATTTCACGAGCCGCGCCGTGATGGAGGCGCAGGGTTCCTGCCTCACAAATAAATACGCCGAAGGTTATCCCGGAAAGCGCTGGTACGGCGGCTGCGAGAATGTGGATAAAGTAGAGCAGCTCGCTCTCGATCGAGCCAAACAGCTTTTCGCCGCCGAGCACGTAAACGTGCAGCCGCACAGCGGAGCACAGGCAAATATGGCGGTCTACTTCGCGGCCATCAAACCGGGCGACCGGATCCTGACGATGGACCTCGCGCACGGCGGACATCTGACGCACGGACATCCGGCTAATTTTTCCGGCAAGTTCTACCAGGTGACGCATTACGGCGTCGACGCGAAGACCGAGCAAATTGATTACGACGCGATGCAAAAACAGGCGGAGGACGTGCGCCCTGTCATGATCACGGCCGGCGCTTCGGCTTACCCGCGGCTGCTCGATTTTCCGCGACTGCGGAAGATTGCTGATTCAGTCGGCGCGCTCCTTTTCATCGACATGGCGCACATCGCGGGGCTGGTCGCCGGAGACCAACACCCGAGCCCGGTTCCACATGCGCAATTCGTTACCACGACGACGCACAAAAGTTTGCGCGGACCGCGCGGCGGCATCGTGTTGTGCGAGCAGCGTTTTGCGAAAGAGATCGACTCGATGCTTTTCCCCGGCATTCAGGGTGGACCGCTCATGCACGTAATTGCCGCGAAAGCGGTCTGCTTCCACGAAGCGTTGCAATCATCGTTTCGGGATTACCAGCGCCAGGTCGTGCTGAACGCCAAAGCGCTCGCGGCCGGCCTGATGAAACATGGTTACCGCATCGTTTCCGGCGGGACCGATAATCATCTCATGCTGATTGATATCCGCCCGAAAGATCTGAATGGGCGCCAAGCGCAGGAAGTTCTCGATCGCGCGGGCATCACCGTAAATAAAAACGCGATCCCATTCGATACGTTCCCGATCTTCAAACCCGGTGGGATCCGAGTTGGCACGCCCGCCGTCACGACGCGCGGGATGCGCGAAGAAGAGATGCTCGAGATTGCTGATCTCATGAACGAAGCGCTCAACGGCCGAAATGATGAGGCGATTCTCGAACGGGTCCGCGGAAAAGTGCGTGAGCTGACGCGGCGTTTTCCGCTGCCGGCGTAGCGCGCAGCGCGTCATGGATCACACCACCAGGCAGCCGCAGTCCAACCCACTGCGCGAAGGGCTCACGAATCGGCCGGTTCCCCAGCCGTGCACGGTCGTCATCTTCGGAGCGACGGGCGATCTCACGCACCGGAAGCTGATTCCGGCGTTGTACAATATCGCGGCGGACGGCGAGTTGCCTCCCGCCTTGACCGTCGTGGCTGTCGCGCGCAGGGAGAAAACCGATGACGGTTTCCGTCAGGAATTGGAAGAGGCGACGCGCAAATATTCGCGCCAGAATGTGCGCGACGAACTCTGGAAGACTTTCGCCCAATCGATCTCCTACCATCGGACGGAGTTTCACGATTTGGCCGGTTACAAAACGCTGGCGGAGCGGCTGGCGAAGATCGATGAGGAACGCGGGACCGCTGGCAATCGGCTGTTCTATCTCGCGGTCGCGCCGGATCAGTGCGAACCGATTGTGCGTAACCTGCGCGAAGCCGGGCTGAACAAGACGCGCCAGGACAGCTGGGCTCGCGTCATTGTCGAGAAACCATTCGGCACCGACCTCGCGTCGGCGAAGGAACTGAACCAGGTGGTCCGCACTTCTTTTTCCGAAGATCAGACCTACCGGATCGATCACTTTCTCGGCAAAGAAACAGCCCAGAACATTCTCGTGCTCCGATTCGCGAACGCGATTTTCGAGCCGCTTTGGAACGCGCGCTATGTCGATCATGTCCAGATCACCGCGGCGGAAACGCTTGGGGTGGAAGGGCGCGCCGGTTATTATGAAGGCGCCGGCGCGTTGCGCGACATGGTGCAGAATCATCTTCTGCAACTGCTCTGTCTGGTCGCGATGGAGCCACCGACTGATCTCGGCGCCGACAGTATTCGCGATGAAAAAGTGAAGGTCGTCCGATCGCTGCGGCGGTTCAGAACGGACGAAATCACGCAGCACGTCGTGCGCGGGCAATACGCAGAGGGAGCGATCAACGGCGAAAAAGCACTTGGATACCGGCAAGAAGAAAAAGTCAGCCCGGACTCAAAGACGGAGACCTTCGTGGCGTTGCGGGTCCTCGTGGACAATTGGCGCTGGGCGGACGTGCCGTTTTTTGTGCGGGTCGGGAAGCGCCTCCCTAAGTCCGGCACGGAAATATCGGTCCATTTCAAAAAAGCGCCGCTCGTCTTGTTTAACAAGGAAGCCTCCACGCTCGATCAAAACGTGCTCGTGATTCGGATTCAGCCGGACGAAGGAATCTCTCTGCGCATGCAGGCGAAAATGCCGGGAACGAGTTTTCGGATCGAGCCGGTCAAAATGGATTTTCACTACGGAACTTCCTTCGGCAGAGCAAGCCCGGAGGCGTACGAGCGGCTCCTCCTGGATGCGATGAGCGGCGATGCCACGCTCTTCGCGCGCCGCGACGAGGTGGAAGAAGCGTGGGCGTTCATCGATACAATCGAAAACGCGTGGGCGGCAAAGGAGAACGTGCCCGGGCTCTTCAATTACCCTGCCGGATCGTGGGGTCCGGAGGAAGCGGACGAGCTGCTCGCGCGGCACGGCCGCAGCTGGCGGCGTTTATAGGAACACCATGGGCGCTGTGGCCACGGAAGAGTTTAGCGCCGGTTTGCCGGTTCGAGTTGGCGACATCGGTCGCGAATTAAAAAAGCTTTGGGACGTTAACGGCGGCGCCATGACCCGCGCCTCGTTGATCAATCTGGCGGTTTACAGCGAAGCGCCCGGATCGCTCACCAAGAACACAGAGCTAATCTCGAAGATCACTCAGAACCACGCCTGCCGAGCAATCGTAGTAGAGGCGGATTGCACGGCCGAGCACGCCTCCGTGGAGGCATGGATCAGCGCGCATTGCCGCATCAGCCGCGCGGGGAGCAAGCAGATTTGCTCCGAGCAACTTTCATTTCATCTCAAAGCCGAGGCGGCAGCGTTGCTCCCTAACATCGTTTTCTCGCAGCTCGATTCCGATCTCCCCTTTTACCTCTGGTGGCAGGGTGAATTCCATGATGCGATGGACTCCCAACTTTGGACCTGGGTCGATCGCTTGATCTACGACAGTCGCGCCTGGTCCGATTTCACTGCCCAAATGGAGCGCGTGGAAACGGCCCAGACCGAGGCCAGGCAGCGGGTCGTCCTCTGTGACCTGAACTGGACGCGCTTGATGCAGTTTCGGCTCGCGATCGCACAATTTTTTGATCATCCGTGCATGCACGAGTACTTTGAGGAAATTGAACGAGTCGAAATAGACTTCCATCCCGGTTTTCGCTCGACGGCGGTGCTACTGGTGGGCTGGCTGGCGGCGCAGTTGCAATGGCGCGAGCTGCGACAATCAGGCAAACTTTCGCTCACGTTCGTTGATGCGGCGGGCAATCGGATCGCGGCTGCGCTAAAGGAGGTCAATGGTCAACCCATCAGCCGTTGCGCGCTGCATTGTGGAAAGATCGAGTTCCGCGTCACACATGAAGCCGCGGAGGATTTGCTGCATGTCTGGAGCGCGGCTGAAGGCGGAAACCGGCTGGATGAGCTCATGCCCGCCGGCTCGGACGATCCGGTTGCGCTGGTGAACGAGGAACTGATGCGGGGCGGGCCGCATCGCGTCTATCTGCGCGAGTTCAACTGAGTGCGCGAGCTATTATAGCTACGGCAGCGCGGCTTCCGGCGTCGCCATTTTCGCAGGTTCGGAAAAAGCTGGCACTTGCGGCTGCTGGAGCAGCTCGGGGTCCTGTAAACGTCCGTCGTACACTTCCGACCAGGTTTGCTGATTCATCGAGCACATAGGGACTGCGACCCACTCGCCGTCGCGTTTGACCGCGCCCTTGAACACACAGGAATCGAGTCGCGCTTTGACCACCGGATCCTGGTCCGCCTTCGCTACCTGGTTTGCATCCATGAAGTTGTGGATCCCGAGTCCGAGCGTGTGCACCTGCCCGCGCAGCAGCGCCGGCAATATCTCGCGCGGAGCTTCCCGCTGGAGAAAATGGCGGAGCAATTGCACCGCTAAACGCATTGCGAGCACCGGATGTTGAAAGAGTACGCCGGCCAGGCGGTAAGGTGGGGTCCCGGCATCGTCATTCACGAGCGAGAGACCGCCCGCGATGCGGAGACCATCACCGAAAATTTCCTGGAACTTCTCGTCGTCCGGCAAAAGCGGGAAAAATTTTCCGGAGGGCCGCGCGATCAAAAGCGGAACCCAGCTATTGCAATCCGGGTGCCCGAAGATGGAAGTGTCGCGTCGCAATGGGCGGCCGACGCCCTCGCAGATTTTCGCCCACACATCCGCGGAGGTGATAGGACGTTGCGAGAAAATGGTGCGGCCTGTATCGGCTTCGGGTTGAAAGCTGAGCATCCGCCAGATGTAGGTGCGCTGCGGATCGGTCAGATACCAGCGGATCACTTCCGGCACGTCGTCGATATTGCGTCGCGTAACCGTGAAACTGAGCGCGTACTCCAGCGTCGCGCCGGTCTTCTCTCGAACCTTCAGCGCGAGATCCGTGAAAGCCTGACGCACCGGGTGCAGATCGGCTTCGCATTTGATCCGTCCGATCGGATAGCCATGGCGGCCGGCCTGCGTTATGTCCACATGCACCGAGATTTGCCGCAGACCGCCCTCGCGCACGAGGCGCTCGAGGAATTCCGGATGCTCGATGAGAGTCTGGCCGTGCGTCATCAGCATTGGAATGGAGCCGACAGAGTAGGCGTAACGAACGATCTCGATCAATTCGTCGGCCCGCCCTGATTTCCAATACGCGTCCGCCACGTCGCCACCCGTGATTTGCAAACCGCCGCCCGGGCCCTGGAAATGCCGGTTGGCGTCGATCTGCTCTTTGACCTGCGCCAAAGATGGGATGGGGATTGCATTCGCATTTTTCGGCAAATAGCAATGTGTGCAATGAAACGAGCAGTAGCTCGCACCGAGCGTGAAGCCACAATGCGTCAGGTGCCGGCCGGAGATTTGATTGCGCGTCCGAAGTGCGGCCGGCAAAGAGTCCCACCGCTCCTGCAAAACCCGTGCTTTTTCCGCGACGATTGGGCGGCGGAAAGCGGTCCAGCGCGTGCGCCAGCGGGACGACGCGTACGCGGCGCTCTGCTCGATCAACGCGACCATAGGCAGCGCGTTACTTCGTTTCGTTCAGCGACCAATCGTATTTTTGATAAGAGATTTTTGCGTCGGAAGGGAGAGGGGTGGAACGGCGTTTGTTGATAAACGCGAGTGGCCCACCTTCTTTGAAATCGTCTTTGTACCAGTCAAAAATCTGCGACAACTCGGCGGTCTTTTTATCCGCGGAGAAGACGACACCTTTTTCCGAATTCACGAACGCTTTGGCGAGCTTCTCAAACTGCGCGTCGAGGCTGTCAGCGCGGAACGCTTCCTGATTAAGCGGCGGGCAACTGCGGCTCGCGCAGTTCAACGCGAAGTGCACGCGCGGTTCCCCGAACTTCGCGCGGATAACATCATTCTCGAGATGCTTGAAGCTCATCTCTTCGCCGGTCACTTTGATGCGCTTACCGGTGAAGAACGTGAAGAGCGTATCCTTGACGCTGCGGGTGGGATATTTACCGAGCGCCTCGTGCAGAATCCAGGCGTTATAAGCGTTCATGTAAAACGCGAGCTGTTCCTGTTTTCCGAGCGATGCGACATTTTCCTGTGCAATCGCGTCGACCACCGTTTGCAACGCTTGCACGTCCGCGGCGTTGCCTTTCCACTCTGCATATTTAACCCCTGAAGAAGTGACGTATTTCCGCAGGAGGCCATTGTAGGAGGCCAGCCAATCGTGCGATTTTTGCGCGAGCGCGCTACTCGCCGCAGCGAACAAAAGTGCGCCAAGGAGGAGTGGTCGGAGCCGATTCATCCAACCAGTACGTTCCCGGCGGGAACGAAGCGCAAGGCTAAACTGCATCACTCTTGTGATACGCGATCGACGGCGGAGTGGATGCGCGCTTTTGCGCGACTCCCAAAAATGTAATCCCAGAAGGAGAAACTGACCCGCATCATCCAAATCTAACTCCCGACGAAGCGCCCGAAAATGGACGCGAGCGCAGACACATTCGCAGAGATCGAAAATCTCTCCGTCGCGACGGCTTTCCCGCGTTCGCCCAGCGCGCGAGCATAGCGCGGATCGTCAAGCAGTTCCTCGATAGCAGAGGCGATTGCAGGGACGTCACGTTCGGGAACGAGGCGACCGGTCTCCTGATCGGCAACCATTTCAGGAATTCCTGCAAGGCGGGTGGCTACGACGGGCAAACCGGCCGCCATCGCTTCCATGATGACGGTGGGAAGATTGTCCATGCCGCCATCACGATCGACGACCGAAGGTAAAACAAAGAGCGCTGCGCTGGCAAGTGAGGCAGCGATGCCGACCTGGTCTTGCGCACCTCGCAGGCGAACGATCGACTCGAGATGCGCAGAATGGATTTGCTGCTCGAGGTCTGCGCGCAGCGGCCCGTCGCCGATTATTTCGCATCGAAACGCGCATCCGCGATCCCGCAAAACTGCACAAGCCGTGATCAAATGACCGAAGCCCTTTTTCGCGATCAGGCGTCCGACGGAGAGAACGAGGGGGTTGGCCCTCTCGTGGTCGAGCGGCTGAGGTTGACCGATCTCAACGCCGTTGTAAATGCGGTGCAGTTTCGACGCGTGGAGCGGATAGCGATCGCGCAAAAAGTTCGCGGCGAAATCACTCACCACGATCACGGCCGCCGCTGACTCAACGATCTGCGGCAATCCGATCTCGAAGGAGGACGGAACAAAGATGTCGTTCGCATGGGCGGTGAAGCTGTAGCTGAGACCGAAAAATTTGTGGATCCAATAGGCTGTGCGAGCGGCCATGCCGGCGAAGTGCGCGTGAATGTGGCGCACACCTCCAGCCCGAAGTTGTGGCCCAAGATAGGCCGCTTGCTGCAAACGCAAAAAATCCCCCCGCCGCTTCCAAGCGTCGATGGCCGCGACGGCCAGCGATGGCAAGCTCCCCGCACGGCGTGCCGATTCCACGGCGTCGAGAAGCTCGCTTTCGGGCGGAAGATATTGGACCGAATCCGTCAGCCGCGAGTCCCAGTTATCGTGCCAGTGTGCTACGGGTTTCCGAATCGAAAAAATGGGAAAATCGCAGCCTTGACGCTTAAGCTCTGCGACTTCGCGGTAACAGAACGTCTGGCCGAAGGCGGGAAATCGCTCGAATAGGTAGGCGAGGCCGGACACGGGCCGAGATTCATGCGCCGCCGGGATTGTTGCAACCCATCAGAGTCGAGACATTTCCGCGGGCCGAACGGAAATGGCGTGAAACTCGCTCCTCTGCACGACTCCTGCTCTACGCAGGCCGTGCTGGACAGCGATTTCTTCAGCTATTGCACCTCGCTTAAGCCGCTCCAGCTGAAAGCGATTGGTGAGCTGTCGCACGTCCGGCATCTGGCCGAGGGCGAGATCGTTTACCGTGCGGGCGATCCCGGAGAAGCGCTCTACATTATAAATCGCGGGGCCGTTGAAATTTCACAGGACAATGCCGGCCATGAACCAGCGGCAGCCTCTCTGACGCGAGGCGACATGTTTGGCGACCTGGAAGCGCTGACCAATCTGCCGCGGAGCCAGGTTGTTCGCGCTTGTGAGCCCGTCAGTCTGCAGGTGTTTCCGCGCAAAAACTTCGGAGAATTGCAGCGCCGCGTTCCCTCATTCTTTCAATATCTGGCGGAACATCTGGCCAACCGTCTGATCCAGGCCCGAGACTTCGCCCTTTCGCAGAGTGATTGTCTGGAGCTGAGCGGCAGCCTCGCCAATTTCGACGTGGTCACGATTTATCAAACAATCGTTAACTCGCTGCAAAGCGGCGAACTAACCTTGATCGACGAGCGTTCAGAAGTGATGGGTGCTTTCATGTTCGAAGCGGGGCAGCCACGCTGCGGCCAATTTCATCATCTCAATGGCGAGGAAGCGTTCTGGCAGCTCTTCCTCAGCAGCAGTTTGGCGGGCAGCTTTAGTTTTTCATCCAACGAGCGGGCCACTAGCGATGGAATTCAGGCCGGTCAGATCACGCGCAAACCGGGAGACATGCTAATCAATGCTCTCCAGTTCCGCGATGAGTTTGAGGAATTAAAATCGAGTTTACACGGAGGTAAAGTAGTTTTGCGGAGAGCGAAGCTAAACTTCGACTGGCATGGCGCTGACTCATCGCTGTTGCGTGAAGCAGCCGAGCAAATCTGGCAGATCGCCTACAGCACGCCGGTCACAGTCGCGGCTCTCTACAAACATTGCGCGGTTTGCGAGCTGAAAATTTACCGTATCGTTCAGGAACTTGTGGCCTCGGGGCACTTCATGCTTGTCCCGCCCTCCGCCGCGGAAAAGATCGCATAGCCGAAACATGAAAACGAAATCCATCAGTCTTCTTCTCGCCTTCTCCGTGGCTTTGACGGGTTGCTCGATGTTCACTAAAAACGGACGCCAGCAGCGTGCCTACGAAAAATATGTGCGCAAATCGAGCGTCGCGCGCGGGAAGCAGCAGGTTCGATTCCGGACGGGAAAATCGAAGATGCCAACGACGCCGGCGCTTGGTGAACCGACCGAACCGGCCATCGACGCGACCGCGACGGAGACGAACAGCGGGCCGCAATCGGTCACCGAAGCGCCGCCGAACTCGCACTAGCGCCAGGAAAATCTGTCGCGGCCGAGCCGCTGAAACGGCTTCTCGATCCAACGCCATGAAAGCGCCGAGACGACGAACGTTCCAAAAATCGACGGCAGCGCGGTCACCAAAAGCAGGAGGGCCGGATCTCGTGGATTGATCCAGCGCCAGATTCCCGCCTGCAAGAGTGTGATCAATGGCGCGTGAAAGAGATAGGTGCTGTAAGAAACGCGTCCGAGGAATTGGAGCGGAGGAGAGTCGAGGAATGCGCGAAGACTCTTCAAGCTCTGGAAGCGAACGGCGCAGATGACAAGCATCCAGACGATTGATGCGAGCACTACTTCGATGCTGCGGCCGCATCCGATCCACCAAAAAGCACTAAGCGTGACGCACATTCCCGCCAGCACAGCGAAGGCATTTCGAGAGCGTCGTTCTTCCACGACCGCGATATAGGTCAACGCGCCAACCAGGAAAAAGATCGCCTTGGCGGGAAGAAACGCGGCGGAAAATGCCGCGATGATTCTGCCCGAGAATAAAGCCGTCGTTACAGCAGCGGCCACGATGACCACACCTCCAAATCTTGTCCGCGTCGCGAAGAAGAGCAGCAGCGGCGCGACGCAATAGAACTGCCATTCCAGACTCAAACTCCAGGCGACGCCGAGAAATGTGTAGGGTTCCGCAGGCAGAATGGAGGACGGCGCCAGCCCGTGCACGAGCAGGAAATGCATTATGCTGTCGGTCCACAATCGGCCCGCCGCAACGTCGCTAAAGGACGCGAAAAATTGCGAAGATAACGTCGGCGGAAGATGACGAAGATTCGCGCCCATCTGGCTGTTCAAAGCAATCGCGAGCGCAAGCGCGACCCAATACGCGGGCACGATGCGGCAGGCCCGCCGGAATAAATACCGTCCGTAGGATTCGCGTTCCACCAACACCAACCGCGTGATCACAAACCCGCTGAGCATGATAAAGGCGTCCACCGCAGCCGCCGCAATCTCCGACGGCAGATTTTGTGTCCCGAAATTCCAGCCGAACCAACCCGAACAAATCAGGATGTGCGTCACCACCACTGTCCAGGCGAGCACGGCGCGTAAGCCTTCGAGTTCAGGAATCCGCCCGCTCGATCGAGGGCGCGTCTCGGGCACGGGCGGAGAGCGCAATTAGTGTTCCCGCTGCACCGGGATAGGTGTCCCTGCTTCGTCCACTGCGACGCAGATGAACACGCCGCGCGTCACCCGGATCTCCCGCCCTTCCATATAGCGCTGCACCCACGCCTCCACCGGGATGACCATCGAAGTTCGCCCGATTCGCTCGACCCATGCATAACAGGTAATGGTGTCGCCGACACGCACCGGATGCAGAAACGACATACCCTCCATCGCGACCGTGACAACCCGCGCCTTGGCGGTTTTCGCGGCCAGGATGCCGCTGCCCAGATCCATCTGCGACATCAGCCAGCCGCCGAAAATGTCGCCGTTCGGATTGGTGTCGGCAGGCATGGCAATCGTGCGGATTACAACTTCGCCTTCGGGGGTGTCAGACGTCTCCATGCGCGCAGGCTAACACAAGCCCGCAGGGCGGCGAGATTGTTAGAGAATCAACATGCAATCGCCGTAGCTGAAGAAGCGATACCGCTCCCGGATTGCCGCCGCGTAAGCCTCGCGCACAAACGCGTGTCCCGCGAAAGCGCTCACTAGCCTCAGGAGCGTCGAGCGAGGTAGATGAAAGTTGGTTAAGAGCGCGTCTGCGTAACGCATCTGATAGGGCGGATGAATGAAAATGTCAGTGATACTCTCCTGCGCGACCAGCTTTCCGTGCGTTCGTCGCGCCGCTTCTAGCACGCGCAGACTTGTCGTGCCCACGGCCACAACCCGGTGCGCCGCATTAATCGCCTTAGCCGCGGCTGCCGAGATCACGAAGCGCTCCGAGTGCATCCGATGATCAGCTATGTTCTCCGATTTAACGGGGCGAAAAGTGCCGAGGCCGACGTGCAAAGTCACGAACGTGTGCGCCAATCCCGCCAGCAATTGCGGAGTGAAATGCAGACCGGCGGTCGGCGCGGCCACAGCTCCGGGAACTTCCGCGTAGGTCGTTTGATAGCGCTCGAAATCAGACAGATCGCTCTCCCTGCGCAGGTAGGGCGGGAGCGGCATCACGCCGTCTGCCAGCACGTCGAAATCAGCCGCGAATCGAATTACGCGCTCGCCTTCCGGCAGGATCGTTTCGACGCGCCCCGCAATCTTTCCAATGTGGGTCTCAGCGCCCACACGCATCTTTCGCCCTGGCTTGACCAAACATTTCCAGCGCGCAGGGCCTAGTTTCTCCAGGATTAGGAATTCGACTTTGCCGTCATCCGACAATCGCCGCGCAGGCACGACGCGGGTGTTGTTAAGCACTAGCAGATCCGTCGGCTCGAGGTGAGCGCTGAGGTGTTGAAAATGTCCGTGCTCGATCTGGCCGGTCCTTCGATCGAGAATCATCATGCGGGATGCGTCCCGCTGTGGGAGGGGACGACGCGCGATCAGATCCGGCGGCAGATCGTAATCGTAATCGGCGAGGCGCAAACTCACGTCGAGACCATCAAAGGATTTGCGGGCTGGCGCAAAACTTCAGAACATCCAAGGCCATGCCGCACTTCGACTCCGCGCTGGAACTTGTGCTCACGGCGTTGAGTGAAATGCGCGAGGGAAGCGGCCGCTTGCCGCGGGCGTCGCGCGCATCGCTCCAGCTTCTGCAGCAGCCGCGACGAGACGATCTGAGCCCGCACGCGGTGACAAAATCAGATCGCCTTGCCGGCATCGCCTCGCGTGTGGCCATTTGCACGAAATGTCCACACCTCGCGCGCAGCCGGAGGCAAACAGTGTTCGGGGTCGGCAATCCGGACGCGGACGTGATGTTTATCGGGGAAGCGCCGGGCGCCGATGAGGACGCGCGCGGCGAACCGTTCGTTGGTCGCGCCGGTCAATTGCTCACTCGGATTATCGAAACGATGGGATTGTCGCGCGCGGGAGTTTACATCGCCAACGTGTTGAAATGCCGGCCGGATACTCCGGGCGCCGCTGCGGGTAATCGTCCGCCAACGCTGACGGAGATGCAGACATGTCTGCCTTACCTCGCGGAACAAATCGAAATCGTGCAACCGAAGGTGCTCGTCGCACTGGGCGCGACCGCCGTGGAAGGATTGCTCGGAACCGGCGGCATGATGCGCGATCTGCGCGGCCGGTGGCATTCCTATAACGAAACGCCGCTCATGATTACTTATCATCCTTCCTATCTTCTGCGGAATCAGGCGCCCTCCGAAAAACGAAAAGTCTGGGAGGACATGCTTCTTGTCCTGGAGCGGATCGAGCGGCCCATCACGGAGAAACAGCGCAATTACTTCCTCTGAGAAACGGGCTGGCTCAAGCGGCTGAACAGCCGTTTGATCCCGCGACGGGAACCGAGCGTGATCGCTCCCGAAGAGACGATCGCCTGCACTTCACGGCGCGGAACTTTCACCTTCGTTGCGACGAACTCCGTCCCGGCAGCTCGCAAGAGCGCCAGCGTCCGGGCGCCGATCAGAGCCGGCAAGGCTGTGGCGAAGCGGACCCGGCGATTCGCAACTGCACACGCATATTCAATTCCAGCCGCTACACCATCCGCCGCTTTGGCCCGCCAATGAGCGATCACAGACTCGGCCTGTGCCGGTTCGTCCAAGAATGCGTCCGGTTCCACGCCGATCGCCGCCAGCTGATCCGCGGGCAAATAGCAGCGCCCGTGTTGCAGATCAGTGCCGAGGTCGCGCAGAATGTTGATGAGTTGCAATCCTTTTCCATATGCGATTCCCAGCTGACACATTTCCTCGTCGGACCGATCCGCGAAAGGCGCCAGATGCCGGCTGCAAATCTGCGTCCAAAATTCACCTACGCTTCCCGCGACTAAATAGGTGTAGCGCTCGAGCTGATCGGCGGTCGCGAAGGAGCGAACGGCGCCGGGCGGCGTGAAGTGCTCGATGTCGAGCAGCTGACCCTGGTTTATCTTCTGCAGAACGCCGCGGACATCGGATCGATCCTCGTCTGGAAGTGACGCGAGCCACTTCAGCTGCTGCGGCACGGCGTCCAGCAGCACACGTTCGGACGCGTCGGTTTGCTGCGGGCCGAAAATTCCCGCGAGACTGCGGTCGGATTGCGTCCACGGCTCGTCGCCCGCGATCGCCTGCGCAAGGTTTCGCAACTGCTCCGCGCGCACGGTCGTGCTTACTGCGGCAGTATCAGCGATTGTGTCGGTCGCTCGTGCCAGCAGGTAGGCGAGCGCAACCGGATCGCGCAACCCCGCCGGAAGCATCCTGATGGAAAGGTAGAATGAACGCGAAACCGAACGCAGAACATCAGTGCGCAAATCCACCAGCGATTTTTCGGCGGATGCTTTCAAGGCTTGACGTTCCGCAGCGCGATGCGCGCCGGATCCGCGTTTCCTAATCCGGCTTGGCCCGCGATCTCGACATGCGCCGCCAAATCGCCGATGGCGGGTAGATGCGCGTTCGAGCGCCAGCGTTCGATTTGCCGCAGCGCAATCGCGTCGATCGCAACGGGATCTTTGCTCGCAAGGATTGTCGCGTAGTGCAAGGCGAAGTTGGGCGCGGCTTCGACGCCGCCGGCGTACTGGGCCACCAGCCCGTCCATCAGATTAAGCACCACCTTTTTTTCGATGATCGGATCAGCGTACATCTCCACCAGACTCAAAGCTGATCCGCCGGATGCGCCCGCCGTGAAGCGCCGCCAATTGTCCAGATTCGGAACGGTCATGTTATACACGCAGCCGGCAATGCCGGTCCTCGGATTGTCTCCCATGACGGGGACGTTGATCACTTTCGTAACTTGGCTCGAAAGAATGCGGCAAAAATGGCTCTCGCTGCTCGTGTTCTCTTTATCGGAAAGCAGGGGCGTACGGCCACGGTCGTTACGATAATCCAGATCGCCCCAAACGAGTTTGCCCATGATCGGCGCGCTGAAAATCGCCTTCGCGTCGTAGCCATCGCGCGGTGCGACCGAGAGCAGCTGATAACGATCGCCGCCGCGATATCCAGCGGCCCGTGCTCCGTTGGTATTGCGATCCCAAACGATGATGGAGTGGCGCGAAACACCGGCGCTCGCCAGTCCATCGGCGATCGCCTCGACTACAGCCCGGTGCGTGCTGAAGAGTTCGCCGCCAGAGGCGGAGATTTTGATGCCAACTTTGTCGGTCGGGGAGACGAGTGCACGCCAGGCTCTTGCCACCTCGCTTTGACCAGTGACGGCGAGCAGGAGCCGGTCGACCATCTTACGCACGACGGCATCATCTGTGCGGTAGTGCTGGATGGCGGCGGCATCGTGCGCGATGTAAACGGTCGATGGAGTCGACGCTGGCGGCGCTGTTTGCGCGCGAGCTGAAGAGAGCAGGAGGCAGAGAACGAAGACGATCCGGAAGAGCAAGAGAATGACGCGATGAAAAGCGAGCTTATGAGCAACGGCGCAATTCACAACTGCGCCGAGCGAACCAGCGCCCACCCGATTCGGCACGTTTACGTTCACATCCCGTTCTGCGCGCGCATTTGCCCTTACTGCGCCTTCTACAAGGAGCGGGCGGACCCGGCGCAGACCGAGCGTTTTTGCCTGGCGCTTTTGGCCGAATTGGAGAGCTCTGGCCTTCGTTTGAATCTCCAGCCAGAGACGATCTTTTTCGGAGGTGGAACGCCGACCGCCTTAAGCACATCGCCACTGCGCGAATTGATTCAGGGGTTCGGAGATTTGCTCGATTTAACGAAGCTGGTGGAGTGGACCGTGGAAGCGAATCCTGGCAGTGTCTCGCCCGCCAAAGCACAGATGCTCCGCTCGCTGGGGGTCAACCGGATCAGCTTGGGCGTGCAATCGTGGGACGATCAATTGCTCGCCGTTTTGGGCCGCGAACATTCGGCTGCTCAGGCTGAGCTTTCCGTTCAGATCCTACGCGAGGCGGGTTTCACAAATCTGAATATCGATCTGATGTTCGGGTTGCCTGGACAGACGGCCGCTCAATGGGAAGCGACGCTGGCCCGAACCATCGCGCTCCAGCCCGAACATGTCTCCGCGTATTGTTTGACCTACGAAGAAGACACCGAATTTTTTCTGCGCCGTGCGCGTGGCGAGCTGCGCGCCGATGAGCAAACCGATGCGCAGTTCTTTGAGCTCGCGATGCAGGCACTCGGGAGCGCCGGCTACCGGCATTATGAGATTTCAAACTACGCGCGCGCCGGCTACGCGTCGCATCACAATCGCGGCTACTGGGCGGGCGAGGATTATCTCGGGATCGGGCCGAGCGCTTTTTCCACGATCGGGCTACAGCGTTCGCAAAACGTGCCCGATTATCGCGTCTACTCAGATCGCGTGCAGGCCGGCGAATCGCTGACGTCGTCAGAGGAGGCGTTGACGCCGCAGATCAAGCGCAGTGAATCGATCGCGCTTTCCTTGCGCACGAGCGAAGGGATTCCCTCTCACTGGCTCGATTCATGGAATGATGAGCGCGAAGAGTTCTTGTCGCTCGGCTTGATAAGGCAGGACAATGCACGGGTAAGACTCACCGAACGCGGAAAACTGCTGGCCGATTCCGTCGCCGCTGCGTTCGTCTAGGCCGAAACTAAACGCCGCCGTAACGCCGCTGCCGCTGCCGAAATTCTTCGACCGCGGCAAACAAATCCTCTTTGCGGAAATCCGGCCAGAGTTTCGGCGTCACGTACATTTCCGTATAAGAGAGCTGCCAGAGGAGAAAGTTGGAAAGTCTCATCTCACCGGAGGTGCGGATGAGCAGATCGGGATCCGGGTAATAGCGCGTGTAGAGATGTTTGCTAAACATCTTCACATCGATCATCGCCTTGTCGATGTGTCCCCCTTCCAATTCGCGCAGCAAACTGTGAATTCCGTCGATGATCTCGAGTCGCGCGCCGTAGCTAAGCGCGAGAACAAGCGTGAGCCCGTCATTCCGGGCAGTGCTCTCGATCGATTCGTGGAGTTGGCGCTGGCAGCTCGCGGGTAGATCCGTCAGCCGCCCGATCGCCTGCAACCGGACATTTTTCTCCTGCAGCTCCGGCGTTTTTTCCTTCAGGAATTTCTCGAGCAACCGCATAAGCGCGAATACTTCGCCCTTCGGACGCCGCCAGTTTTCGGCCGAGAAAGCGTAGAGCGTGAGAAACTCCACCTTCAGTTCGCCGCACGCTTCCACGCAGGCGCGCACCGCGTTCGCGCCTTCTTCGTGACCTTTGATGCGGGCCAGTCCGCGCGCTTTCGCCCAGCGGCCATTCCCATCCATGATGATGGCGATGTGACGCGGAATCGATGGCGGTGCTGCCGGCATGATTGCTACAAAGTGATGGTCTGTGCGCGCGCCGGACCGACGCTGACAATCCTCAATTTCGCACCGGTCAATTCTGTCAGGCGGCGAACGTACCGACGCGCCCGCAGCGGCAGATCGGAAAATTTTCGGGCCGCTCCCGTAGGAGTTTTCCAACCGCGCACCTCTTCGTAAATCGGTTCGCAGGCATCAAGCTGAGCCGCATCGGATGGCGGGACGTCCAGGTGTTTCCCATGCAAACGGTAGCCGACGCAAATTCGGATCGGATCGACCGCGTCGAGACCGTCGAGGTTCGTGATGGCAAGCTCGTCGATGCCATTGATCATCGCAGCGTAACGGCTGGCGACTGCATCAAACCATCCGCAGCGGCGAGCGCGGCCGGTCGTCGTCCCAAATTCGCGGCCCATCTCATGCAACATCTTTGCGATATCCTCATCCTCGGTCGGCAGTGCTCCCTCACCCACGCGCGTGGTGTAGGCTTTCATGACTCCGAGCACGCAATCCATCCGGTGCGGAGGCACTCCGGAGCCGGTGCAGGCGCCGCCCGCGGTCGTATTGGATGACGTCACATACGGGTAGGTGCCGTGATCAATATCAAGGAACGTTCCCTGCGCCCCTTCGAAGAGAATTTCTTTTCCCCGCTGCAGCGCGCGATGCAGATAGACTACCGTGTTGACGACGAATGGCCGCAACGTTGCGCCGGCCTTCAGGTAGGCATCGTTGACCTCCGCAAACGAGACCGTCTGCGCGCCGAGCGCTTGCAGGATGCTGTTATTTTCGCGCACCTTGGCCTGCAGCTTCTTCGTGAAGAGCGCCGGCTGCATCAAATCGGAAATCCTAAGTCCAGTGCGCGCTGCTTTATCGCCATAGGCCGGTCCGATGCCGCGCTTCGTCGTTCCGATTTTCGCGCGGCCTTTGCCGAGTTCCCGCTGTTCGTCCAGCAGCCGGTGGTACGGCAAAACGAGATGCGCGCAGTCGCTGATCAAAAGATTTTTGCCAATCGCAATCCCCAACTTCCGCAGTCCCTCGATTTCCGCGACGAGCGCAACGGGATCGATGACAACACCATTTCCGATCACGCAGACTTTACCGCGCCGCAGAATCCCGGACGGGATGAGATGCAGGATGTAGGTCGTCCCCCGATGGATGACGGTGTGCCCAGCGTTATTGCCGCCCTGGCTGCGCACCACGATGTCGCGTTGCGCCGTCAGCACATCGATGATTTTGCCTTTCCCTTCATCTCCCCACTGCGCGCCGATCAGGATTGTGTTCGCCATTTAGCTCGGAAGACAGACAAGAAATTGTCCCGATGCCTGCCATCGCAGGATGCAGTCGGGACTCGATCTGCAGAATAGAGTGAGCAAGCTTCGCTGCAACAATTTTCCCATTTGGCCGGGGCCACAAGAAGACCTTCAGAAAAGCATTGTCACGGTTATGCCCGGACCTCTACTCTCCCCCTTATGCGCACCATCCTCCTCATCATTCTGGTCCTTCTTCTCATCGGAAGTCTGCCGACGTGGGGCTATTTGCCCACGGGCTGGGGCTACTTTCCGGGCGGCGGACTGGTCGTACTGATCATTCTCGTTCTCGTCCTGATGCGCACCTAGCTGAGGCGGCGGGCACCGCCGCCCACATCACTTAGCGACAACGCGGACGACCGGCAGCGGAAAACGCAACCGGAGCTCGTTCTCGAGAAAGATCTCCACGTGGTGGAGCCCGAACTGTTGGAACTGCACGCCACCGAAATAGTGTACGTTGGTGGCGTGGCCCTCCATCTCTTTGAGTTCAAATTCCACTTCGGCCTGCGCGATTACCTGTTGTTCGTCAACGCCGATGATCCGTGATTTCTGTCGAAATTTCCCGGAACCACTGCACCAGCGCGACCAGATACAGAGACGCATGTAATTGATCGGCAAACTGGGAGTCGGAATGACATTGAGCACGCCGACGATGGTCTGCATACCGTTGAATTCGTGGCGCACATCCTCGCAGAGAAGCGCGCTCTGCAAGTCCGGGAGGATCGTTTCGTCGGGCATCACTTTAGCGCGATCCACGACTGAGGAACACGAGCAGCGCCACTCCCAGAACGATTCGGTAAATGGCGAACGGCGCAAAGCCGCGGGCCCGCACCCAGCGCATGAACCAAGCGACGACCGCGAGCGCGACCACGAACGAAACCGCCAGCCCGATGGCGAGGACGATCCAGTTGTGCGCCGTCATCACGAGCGGCGCGAGATTCGCATCCGCTCTCTCTGCGTGGTGCTGCGGCATCACCGTCTTAAGAAAGTCATACCCGGTCGCCACGGCCATGGTTGGGATCGAGAGAAAGAACGAGAACTCCAGAGCAGCGGGACGAGAGAGGCCGCTCGTCTGCCCGGCCGCGATCGTGGACATGGAGCGGGATGTGCCGGGAAAGACAGCCGACACGATCTGAACCGCGCCGATCCAGGCTGCCTGGCCGACGTGCATCTCCTCCACGCGGTTCACACGAGGGTGTCGGCAGAGCAAATCGACGACCCACATGACCACGCCGCCGATGAGCAGGGCCCAAGCCATCACGTTCAGGCTCTCGAGATTCTGCCCGATCTGTTTCTTTAATAACCACGCTGGGATCGCCGTAATTGCGAACGCCAGCAAAGTCAGGCTGAGCGGGTGCGTCAAAATAGTTCGGTCGCGCTCTTCGCCCCTTGGAAAAGAGCGCACAAATTTTGCGATGCGCGCCCCGAAGTAAACCGGCAACGCCAGGATTGCACCGAGCTGAATGACGATGCTGTACATCTTCCAGAAACTATCATGCAGATCGAGCTGCAGGAGCGCTTCCACGATCCGAAGATGCGCGGTCGAACTGACGGGGAGAAATTCGGTCAACCCCTCAACGACGCCAAGTAAGAGGGATAGCAAAAAATCGTTCATGTTGAGGTGCGCCCGGTGGCGGTGACCGGCGGGCGCCTAGATCGCGTCAGCGTCGCGCTCGTCCGTCCGGATGCGAATGGCCTGTTCAACTTCGGTCACGAAGACTTTGCCGTCCCCGATCTTCCCTGTTTTGGCGGCCCGCATGATTGCCTCCACCGCCCGCTGCACCCGCTCGTCGGCCAACACGATCTCAAATTTCACCTTCGGCAGAAACTCAACCGTGTATTCGGTGCCACGATAGATCTCGCTGTGCCCCTGTTGGCGGCCGAATCCTTTCACCTCGCTCAACGTCATTCCTTCGACGCCGACCTCCGCGAGCGCTTCCTTGACTGCTTCTGTCTTGAAGGGCTTAACGATCGCTTCGATCTTTTTCACCGCGCCAAACTAGAACCCGCGCCACAAAGCGCAAGCACACGCGTCGCCGGACTTGTTGCGCAGGAACCGGTGGAGTAGTGCGACCGATTTTCTTACAGTGCCACGCTTGTTCCAAAAATTGCGACGCTGGGCTCAGATCGCGCTGCACGGCCGTCTGTTGAACGATCACCGTTCCCGCCGATCCCAAGGAGTCGTCCGCGGGGCAGCCTCTGCGATCGCCGGACGCGCTCTCGCTCTGTTGGTCGGGATAATTTCTGTTCCGCTGACGGTGGGGTACTTGGGCAGCGAACGCTACGGCGTCTGGGTTACGATCAGCACTTTTCTCGCCTTCCTCAGCTTCACTGATTTCGGCTTGGCGAATAGCCTAACGAACGCCCTCGGCAAAGCATACGGTGAAGATGAGCGGGAGATCGCGCGGCGTTATGTTCATCGGCCTTTGCGACGCTCAGTCTGGTCGCGCTTCTGCTGCTGTTCGTTGGCGTCTGCGCGGCGCCTTATCTGGCAGGCGCTCTTTTTCCAACAGCCCGACCCGAACTGGCCCGGGCCGAGATCACTCCGGCTTTGTTGCTCGCGTTTGCCATCTTCGCGCTCAATTTTCCGCTCCTCATCACGAATAAAGTTCTCACCACCCACGGCGAAAGCGCCGTCGCGAATTTTTGGTCCATTGGCGGCACTCTCCTCAATTTAGTCGCGATCCTTTCTGTCGTCTGGTTCCGCGGCAATCTGCCGTGGCTAGTCCTGGGTTGCTCTGGCCTGGGTTTGCTCGTCAACGTGGCCTGCGCCGTCTGGCTCTTCGGTTTTCGCAAACCGTGGCTTCGTCCGCACCATGCGGCGCTCGATCTAGCGGCGATCCACGATTTATTCTCGGTCGGCTGGAAATTCCTCGTGATCGGCGCGGCCTGGATGGTAAATTCCGAGACCGATAACCTCGTCATCGCGCATTACCTCGGCGCCGCGCAGGTCACGCCCTACAGCATTACGTTCGCGCTTTTTTTGAACGCCACTCTTCTGCAAACCCTCGTCTATCCCTCGCTCTGGCCCGCCTACACCGAAGCGTTCGCTCGCAAAGATTACTCCTGGATCCGCAGAACTTTTCGGCTCAGCTTTAAACTCAGCTTTGTCGTCACGACAATCGTTGTCGTCGTGCTGACCATCTTCGGCCGCGTCATCATTCGGTTTTGGGCCGGGGAAGCGGCCGTCCCACCATTTTCCGCGATTATCTGGATGGCAGTTTGGAATTTGATGTTATCGCACCTTTACGTTGCCAGTTGCCTCCTGAACGCAACCGGTCATTTGAAAGGCATGACGATTTACGGAACCGTCACTGCATTCCTGAACCTTCTGCTCTCCGTTTACCTCGTGAAACGCTACGGCATCACGGGCGTAATCGCAGGCACCGTGCTCGCGTTTGCCATCGCTAATTACATCCCGACGTTTATCGAAGCACGGCGCGTCCTGCGCAGGTATCCGGACCAGCCCTCGGCTAAGTGAATCTTCGTCCCCGCATTGTGTCTTAAGCGTTTGCCGTTAAGATCGAGCCTCCATGTCCGACAGTGCGACGACTGAACTGATCATCGAAGCTGGTCATACCGAGCGGAACTACTGGCGGGATCTCTTCCGCTATCGTGAATTGTTTTACTTTCTGGCGTGGCGCGACGTGCTCGTGCGCTACAAACAAACTGTCATTGGCGTTTTGTGGGCCGTTCTCCGTCCGCTGCTCACGATGATCGTGTTCACTTTCGTGTTCAGCCGAATTGCGAAACTGCCCGCGGAGGGCGTCCCCTACCCGGTCATGGTCTTTGCCGCGATGCTTCCGTGGCAGCTCTTCGCCACCTCGCTCACCGAAGGCAGTGGCAGTCTGATCAACAACGCCAATCTCATCTCGAAAGTCTATTTCCCACGCCTCATCGTTCCGGCCAGCGCCGTGATTGTCTCGTTCGTCGATTTCGCGACCTCGATGGTGCTTCTCGGCGTTCTGATGGCCGTCTACAGAGTTACTCCAGGTGCCTCGCTTCTGGTTTTGCCATTCTTTACGATTTTGGCGCTGCTGGCCTCCGCCGGCGCGGGAGTGTGGCTGGCTGCGCTGAACGTTAAATACCGCGATTTCCGCTACGTCGTTCCGTTCATCGTCCAATTCGGCCTCTACATCTCGCCGGTCGGTTTCAGTAGCGCGATCGTGCCGGAGAAATGGCGGATGCTCTACGCGCTCAACCCGATGGTGGGAGTGATCGATGGATTCCGCTGGTGCGTTTCCCACGGCCGCACACCGTTCCCTGCGCTCAGCCTTGAACTGTCAATTGTCACCGTCACGATCGTTCTCGCGACCGGCATTTGGTATTTCCGCAAGACCGAACGCACCTTCGCCGATGTGATCTGAGTCCGACGAGAGCATGGGGTTAGGGACGTTTCGGAACGCCGGTGCCACTTCGGATGTCAACTGGTGTAAAGCGCGCCGGTTCCGTGTCGAGCCAACATCTCCTGCTCGATCCAGCGGTAGGTGCGCTCCAATCCGTCGCGCAGCTTTGTGGAGGGCTCCCAGCCGAATAGCTTTTCGATCAGAGAGTTGTCGCTGTTGCGGCCGTTAACCCCTGTCGGTGCGGACAAATTGTAACGGCGCTTCAATTTTACTCCGCCGATTTCTTCCGCCAGATCAACAAGACGATTGATGCTGACGAGCTCGCTGCTTCCGAGGTTGAGCGGATCTGCAAAGTCGTTCTGCATGATCATCTGCGTTCCCTTCACGCAGTCGTCGATCCACATGAAGCTGCGCGTCTGCTCACCACTTCCCCAGATCTCGATCTCATTATTGCCAGACATTTTCGCCTCTGTAACTTTTCGGCAAATCGCCGCCGGAGCTTTCTCGCGCCCGCCGTCGTAGGTTCCGAATGTGCCGTAAACATTGTGATAGCGGGCGATGCGAGTGACCATGCCGTAATCTTCGCGAAAGTGACGGCACATCCGTTCACTGAAGAGCTTCTCCCATCCGTAGCCGTCTTCGGGAGTCGCGGGATACGCGTCTTCCTCCTTCAGCGCTGTCACGTTCGGATCAGTTTGCTTATCCGCGGCGTAGACACAGGCCGATGACGCGTAGAAGAAACGCTCCACGCCGGCATCTTTCGCGGCCATGAGCAAATGTGTATTGATGAGAACGCTGAGCATGCAGAGCGCTTTGTTGTTTTCGATGAAACCCATCCCGCCCATGTCGGCCGCCAGGTTGTAAACGATCGGCGTTCCTTGCACGGCCTCTGTGCATGCCTCTTTCTCCCGCAGATCCAACTGCCGATTCTCGGCTTCATCGAACCGCTGATACCACTCGTCGAGCGGCTTCACGTCCACCCCGCGCACGGTTTTTCCCTGCCGGAGCAAATCCGCCACAAGATGGCCCCCGATGAATCCGCCGGCGCCGCAAACGAGAATTCCAGATGACATGGAGAAGAAGAGTGCAACGTGCGCGGGTCGCTTAGCTGCGCAAGCGAACT
>JACCXL010000329.1 GCA_013697015.1 Chthoniobacterales bacterium
ATGTTACGCAAAGGTGATTCAACGCCGGGCGGCCGAGGCGGAGAATTGAGCTCGGAGAGGGTTTTGATTCCGGTAGCCAGATCACCGGCGATGACGCCGTAAACCAGGGCCTGACCGATGCTGATGGAGTCACGCGAGGAGGATCGCCGCGAAGGTTGTAAATGCATATGGTGTCAGTCGGTAGAATGAGAGGCTCGTCGCACACTCGTTACTCGCTCTTTTTGTCGGGCGGAAAAGCTGGCCGTGCATAAACACTAAAAGTCGTCGCGCGGCTCTTGCCGGTGTTGATAAATCTGTGCGGTGTCCTGGCCGGAACGAGAACCGCGTCGCCTTTTTTCATCACGGCCTTTTCCTCACCGACCTCGGCGGTGAGCTCGCCTTCGAGAACAATCAGCGTTTGATCGCTCTCCTCGTGCCTGCTGGGTTTGTCGCCACTGGCTTCGCCGGTTTCGAGTGTGAGCAAACCAGTTTGGCTCCGCTCCGTCGTCTCGAGGACACGGAACCCTGTGCCGGCTTCGAAAATGTGCGTTAGTTTCATGCGAAAGGTTTGAGGTCGTTGCCGCTTGTTCCGTTCGAGTAATCCTCAGGCGATTTATTCCATCGCACTGGATGATCGACCGCACTCGCGGAATAAGAGCGCGCGCGACGACTCTGACCTACGGCCATCCATTATTTTCTTATGAAGCTGAGTGCCCTTACCCTGACTCTACTGGTTGCCGCGCTGGCAAAGTCCTTCGCACAAGATCATGTCCCTCAACCCTTTTCGAATATGACCGATAAAGTTCAGAAAACTGACGCCGAATGGAAGAACCTCCTCACGCCCGAGCAGTATTACGTGTTGCGCGGGAAAGGCACCGAACGCGCGTTCACCGGAGAGTACGCAGAGAATCACGATCATGGGATCTATAAGTGCGCGGCCTGCGGTCAGCAGTTGTTCAACTCCGAGACGAAATTCGAATCAGGGACGGGCTGGCCGAGTTTCTATGCGCCGATCTCGAAAGAGGCTGTCAGCGAGGAGACGGATCGCAAGTTTTTCATTAAGCGAACCGAAGTGCTCTGCGCTAAATGTGGCGGGCATCTTGGCCATGTCTTCGAAGATGGACCGAAGCCGACCGGGTTGCGCTACTGCATGAACTCGGCTGCGCTGAAACTCGAGAAAACAGAGTAAGAAGGACGATGCGTGCTGCTCCGCGGTCATCTCGAATCGCGGAGACGATGCACGGCCGCTTTGTCCACGGGCGGCGATGGAAGAGAGCGGCCCCGGTTCAATCGGCACTGTATGGACAATCACTCCAAGCCTGAAGTCGTCGTCATCACCGGCGCATCCGCGGGCGTGGGACGCGCCACGGTGCGGGAGTTTGCGAGACGCGGTGCGAAGATCGGTTTGCTGGCGCGCGGGCGCGATGGCCTCGAAGGTGCGCGGCATGAGGTGGAAACCGGGGGCGGGCAAGCGCTCGTGCTACCGGTGGACGTCGCTGACGCCGCTGCCGTCGAAGCCGCGGCGGACGCGGTCGAGCGGGAGTTCGGCGCGATCGATATCTGGATCAACAACGCCATGGTCAGCGTCTTCTCGCCCGCGAAAGAAATGACGGCAGAAGAATTCCGGCGTGTCACGGAGGTCACGTACCTCGGTGTCGTTTACGGAACGTTGTCGGCACTGCGACGCATGTTGACCCGCGATCGCGGCGCGATCGTGCAAGTGGGATCGGCGCTGGCATATCGCGGCATTCCGTTACAAGCGGCTTACTGCGCGGCGAAGCATGCGATCCAAGGTTTCTGCGATTCGCTCCGCTGCGAGTTGATCCACGATGGGAGCAAGGTGCACCTGACGATGGTGCAATTGCCGGCGCTGAACACGCCGCAATTTGGCTGGACAAAGAGCCGTCTTCCGCGCAAAGCGCAACCAGTCCCGCCGATTTTCCAGCCCGAAGTCGCGGCGGAAGCGATCTACTGGGCCGCGCACCAGAAGCGGCGCGAAGTCTTTGTTGGTCTGCCGACGGTGGAGGCGATCGTGGGAAACGAAATCGCACCCGGGTTGCTCGACAATTATCTGGCGCACTCGGCGATCGAGGGCCAGCAGACCGGCGAGCTCGACGATCCAAATCGGCCGAATAATCTGTACGAGCCCGTCGCCGGGGACCACGGCGCCCACGGAACCTTCGGCGACCGCGCGCGCAGCGTTAGCGTGCAGTTCTGGGCGAACAAACACCGCGCGGCTTTAGTCGCAGTCGCGGGATTTCTCGCGCTCGGTCTGGCGCTCTTCTCGAACCGAAAACGATTATGACAGCAAGACAACTCAGCAAAGAATTACGAACCGGCTCGGGTGATTTTCTCGAGGAACGGCGCGGTGTGGTGGCGTTATCGTTAACCGCCATCGGCTGCATGGCGCTCATCGCCGCGTATCAAACCGGACTGATCCGCCGTCTGCCGGACTTGCCGCTCCCGCTGATGGATTCGGACAA
>JACCXL010000348.1 GCA_013697015.1 Chthoniobacterales bacterium
GGAGCTGGCTCCGCGATGTTTTAACTTCTTCCATTTGGCCTTTGTTCGGGTTGGCTAATCTTTGTCCGATGACCGATGGCGACGGCAAGCGCGAACCGCGGGCGAGCGATCCCGGCGACCCCGCGGCCATGCTCGAGTTGGAGTTGATGCAAAAACGCGCGGCCTGGCAGCGGATCAGTGCGAGGCGCAACGCCCTTCTGACTTGGAGTTTGTTGTTCCTTTTCGCGGTGATCGCGGTGGGTTTATGCGCGTTTTATTTTTTTGTCTCTTCCGGTCGCGTGGAAGAGTTACGCGTAAGCCAGGCGGCACACCCCTCCCCGTCTCCCTCAGCCAGAGACCGGTAACGCTGCGCCAGTCCGAGCGCGGGGTGGTTCTCGGAACTCCTGCTGGGAAAATCCAGGCTGCACTGGTGTGGTTTGTGCTCGGCAAAAGATGCTCTAAATAGCGCGGCGTGGCACCGGACTTGCGGAATTCAAGACGGCGTTTGGCCGAGCCGCTCGAGTGGATACTCTGCAAATCGTAGACTTGGAAGAAAACGATCTGGATCGCGCACGGATCGAGCGGCAGCTGCATGCCGACGGCCTTTCCACTCGCATCGACGCCGCAATTTTCGATCAAGCAGGCGCCAGCATCATCCTTTCCGATCGAAACGGGATCGTTCTTTATTGGAACGACGGCGCCGAGATTCTCTACGGGCGGAGCAAAGCCGAGGTTCTCGGCCGCTCTGTTTACACGATTCTAGGTATCGCGAAGCCCTTGCAGGAAGAGATTGACGCTGCGCTTGCTTCGACTCGCTCGTGGAACGGCGAGTTTCGCCTTGCCCGGCGTGAGCTGGGAGAAATCACCGTCGCGAGCCGCTGGAGTGCGAGCTCTTCCGGGGCAGCGGTGCGGCTACACCTTGATCAGGAAATTTCGGAGCAGACTGGTGACATTGAAGCACTGCGCGAAAACGAAGCTCACCTGCGGTATTTTGCAGATGAAGACATTACCGGGAAAGTAATCATTTCACCGGACGGGAACATTCGGATCTGCAATTCCGCTTTCGCGCGCATGTTGGGATTTGAATCCATCACGGAAGCGCAACAGGCGAATTTCACATCGCTTCTGCGAAGCCGAAAGGATGCTGCTAAATTGATCGATCTCGTTCGCCAGCGCGGCGCGGTTGACCGGCACGAGCTGGAAATGCGTGAGCTCAATGGCGATTCCGTCTCCGTCGTAACGCGATTCGTGGGCGCTTTCGACCATGCGCATAAGCTCACTGAACTGCGCGGTTACCTGTTTAACGATACGAAACGAAAACGCCTGGCCGAGCAGCTCGTGCAGGCGCAAAAGATGGAGGGGCTCGGGACGCTGGCCGGCGGCATCGCCCATGATTTCAACAATATCCTGACGATCATCTTGGGCTATG
The DNA here is from genome assembly GCA_013697015.1 of Chthoniobacterales bacterium. Classification (GTDB taxonomy): domain Bacteria; phylum Verrucomicrobiota; class Verrucomicrobiia; order Chthoniobacterales; family UBA10450; genus JACCXL01. The sequence continues at coordinate 1,409 of JACCXL010000348.1, forward strand.
CGGCGCAGCTCGAAGCAGGCGTGACAAATCGCGATCAAATCCCGCGCGCCGTCCGTGTGATTAAAGATGCCGTTGATCGCGGGGCGGCTTTGGTGCAACAACTGCTGACTTCGGCGCGCCAGACGGAAGCACGCCTCGCCTCTGTCGATCTGAATGAGGTCGTACTCGAGCTGGAGCGAATGCTGCGAGCGACTTTTCCAAAGATGATCAACTTCGATTTACGGCTGCAGTCGAATCTTCCCATGATCACCGCGGATCGGAATCAGATTCATCAGGTGTTGCTCAATCTTTGCGTAAACGCGCGCGACGCCATGCCTGCCGGTGGCGTGATAACCCTCGAAACTTCGTCCATCTCGGGCTCGGAACTCGGAGAGGATTTCGCCGGCGCGGACGCGGAGAAATATGCCGGTGTGCGAATCAGCGACACGGGCAGCGGAATGACGCGCGAGATCAAATCGCATATCTTCGAGCCCTTCTTCACGACGAAAGAACGCGGGAAAGGGACTGGTCTGGGCTTGTCGGTTGTCTATGGCGTGGTTAATAGTCACCGCGGTTTCGTGCAGGCCGCGAGCGAACCCGGAAAAGGCACCACTTTCAGTATTTACTTACCCATGCAACAAGCAATCGACGAGACGAGCGAATTAACGACTGCGACCATTGCAAAAAACGCTACCGCGCAAACGATCCTGCTCGTTGAGGACGAAGAGATGCTGCGCGAACTCGGCACGACCATGCTCGAAGCTGAAGGGTATCAAGTTCTCACTGCGAAGGATGGCGTCGAAGCCGTCGAAATTTTCTGTGAACGGCGCGATGAGATTGGACTTGTTGTGTGCGATCTCGGTTTACCCCGCCTCGGTGGACGCGATGTCTTCATGAAGATGAAGGAAAACAAGCCGGGCGTGCGCGCGATTGTCGCCAGCGGTTACATCGAACCGAACATGCGCTCGGAGATGCTCAAAGCCGGCGTCATCGATACGATCCAAAAACCGTATGACTTTCGGGACCTGCTGGAAAAGATTCGCGCCGTCATCGGCGCCCCGGACCCGGTCGACGACGAGCAGCCGCAGCTTTTCTAACTTGGCAGAAAGGCGACCGACGCGGAGAGAAAGCTACCGCGGGATGGCCGAGGCCGGAGGGCGTGACGCCTGCGCGAGTACGCCTTTGCGCTCGTTGATAACAAAAGTGTTATTGTCACCGAAGCGCGCCCACGGCCCTGGCGGGACTTCATCAAAATCGACAAATTTCCAATCCGTCACGTCGGTCTCCTGAAGGCCGAGATAGTCGCGGACGGCTGGCGAAACGTCCAGACCCGCACCTTTGTTTAGATTCGGCTTCGGTCTGTCATTACCGAAAACGTATTGCCAGTGATCCGTGCGGAAAGGCCCTGCGTCTTCCCATTGCGCGTAGACAGATTTATTGCCCTTGCGGATGGCGATCCATTGGCCTTTGCAAGTTGAGAGCGCGGGTCCCTGATATCTCTCTTTGAACCACGGCACCACGCGCGGAGCCTCCGGCCGATGACCGGTCGAAGCCTTGTCATTATACGGCAGCGCACAGTAGAAAGGATTTTGCCGCGGTGTGAAACGCGCCGGAATCATGCCACGTCGATGGGCCGGATTCGGGTCATCGAAGCCACCGTAGTTTTTGCCCCAGTTTTTGTCCCAGCAGCTGGCGTGATTTGGGATGGGGTTATTCCCGCTCGCTTTTTCTCCAATCCAAAAAACGGTTGTGACAATTTGCCTACGCCACGGGAATCGTTCGATCTGTTGTTTCGGCGGATCGCTCTTGGTGTAAGCGATCGGGTCGTTCCTTACAACTCCGCCGGCTCCGGTGCTCGACTTTTTGCTCAGCTTCATCTTCGCCGCTGGAACCTGCGTCGCCGTCGACTGCGAAAAGAGCGACGTTACGGAAGAAAGCAGGACCGCGATAGTGTGGACAATGCTTCCGGGCTTCATGACATCACCGTTCTGCGGCCATGACCGGCCTGGACTAAACGTCACGTGATTCGACGCCGGAAATTCGGAAATCACAGGTGCTGCGGGGGTAAAGGATCATCTAGTTTTGCGCGATCTGGCGACGCGCTTTTTCCAACAGAGCTTTTTCTTCCGGCAACAATTTCGCGCTCGCGCCCAGATCGAGAAATTGCAGGGCGCGTTCCGCATCGCCGGCGGTGGCCAAAATTATCCCATAGTAGGCGGCGATTTGAGGCTGCCGAAGTTGCGCGTCCGTCAAGCCGGACATGGTCTTCACCGCGTTTTTCGAATCTCCGGAAGAGTGTAGCGCAAATGCGTAGGTCGACGCGTAGGCCGCATTCTTCGGATCTCCCAGGTAAAGGTCGCGCGCAACCTTGCGAGCGCGATCGGCATTCATGTCGAGAAGAAGCGAAAGCTGCGCGACGTTGTTTTGAATGTTGCGATCGGCCGGGTGGAACTCCTGGCGGTGGAGGCAAACGCGATAGAGATCCTGCGTCGCACCGTCTTGAGCGAAACGCGCGTAAAGTGTTTTGAGAGCGTCGTCGCCTCGTTCCGGATCTTTCGCCGCGAGCCAGAGGAGATCAGTTCGTTCGGCGTCCCATCCCCATCTTTCCACCGTGTCGGCGAGGAGCAGCGCCTGCTTGGGCGCGCTGTTAATCTTCTTGAGCGCTTCCCGCCACTGCGCCTGCGCCGCGCTCTCGTTGCCCGACTCACGCTGGGCGCGCGCAGCCAGTGCGTTACGGAGGAAATCAATCTGCCCCCAACTGCCGCCCTGCACGAACCGCAGTATCCCGGTCCAATCCCGCATCGCCATGTAGGAATCGGAGAGCGCGACGGCGACGAGAATGTTGGCTCTGAGGTTCAACGGGATAGCTTCGCTCCATGAGATAGCGTCGTGCGCCAATCCGTGCGCATTCATCCAGGTAACCATCGCCGCCGTCTCCTCTGGATTCTGGAGAGCTTGCCGTTGCCGTTCATGGAGACCATCAGCCAAAGTGGCATCTCCGGCCGCCTGCAGTGCAGTGAGGAAGAGAAGCTGATCTGAAAAATTCCGTTCGGGCAAGGCATCGAGCGTGCGCGCAAATTCCAGTGCCATATCGGGTCGTTTCTCCCGGATAGCATCCTCGACTAAGGAGCGTATGGCCTCACGCTGGAGAGAAGGCTCGCCCCGCAAAGCGCGGAGAGTCTGCAGGCCTGCGTCGCGGATTTTCGCATTACTAGCGCTCAACCGCAGGATAGCCAAGCGCAGGATGCTGTCTTTCCTGGTCGGTTCCAGGCGGACTGCTTCTTCCAGCTGTCGGGCCGTCTCGTTGCCATCGTGTCGCGCAGCAGCGACGTCTGCGAGCAGCGCGTGAT
>JACCXL010000147.1 GCA_013697015.1 Chthoniobacterales bacterium
GCCGGATAGGTATCGGTGCGGCTGGTCGAGTTGATCAGGAGCGCGTCGCATTCGGTATTGTTCTTGCAGTTTTTGAGATGCTTCGGGATATGGACAAGCCCACGATACGTCGCGCGGCCTTCGCCGATGCTGATCGATTTGGAGATGATGTTCGAGGTCGTCTCGTCGGCCGCGTGTACCATTTTCGCGCCCGTATCCTGGTGCTGGCCATTTGAGGCAAGTGCAATCGAGAGCACTTCTCCGCGCGCCTTGCGGCCTTTCAAAACCACGCCCGGGTATTTCATGGTCAGACGGGAACCGATGTTGCAATCGATCCACTTCACCTCCGCTTCTTCATGCGCAATTGCCCGTTTCGTGACGAGATTGAAAACGTTGGCCGACCAATTCTGCACCGTGATGTACTGGATTTTCGCGCCCTTCAGAGCCACGAGCTCGACGACCGCGCTGTGCAAAGTAGCGGTATTGAACTTCGGCGCGGTGCAGCCCTCCATGTAGGTCAATTCCGCGCCTTCATCGACGATGATGAGCGTGCGCTCGAACTGCCCAAAGTTTTCGGCGTTAATGCGAAAATAGGCCTGGAGCGGATGCTTTACCTTCACGCCCGGCGGCACATAGATGAATGATCCGCCGCTGAAGACCGCTGAGTTCAAGGCGCTGAATTTATTGTCGCCGGTCGGAATGACTTTCCCGAACCACTTCCGGAAAATCTCCGGATGATCCTTCAACCCTTCGGTACTGCCGACGAAAATCACGCCCTGCTCGCCCACGGCTTTCTTGATGTTCGAATAGACGGCTTCGCTGTCGAACTGCGCCTCCACGCCAGCGAGGAATTTCCGCTCTTGCTCGGGAATGCCGAGCCGTTCGAAAGTTCGCTTCACATCATCGGGAACATCTTCCCAATTCCGTTTTGGTTGCGTGCCGCTGCTGAGGTAATACCGGATGTTATCGAAGACGATCGCCTCGAGATCCTTGCTCGCCCAATGCGTCGGCATCGGTTTGCTCAAAAAAGTCCGAAGCGCGTTGAGGCGAAACTCGCGCACCCAGTCCGGGTCTTTTTTGATGTTCGAGATGAAGTGAACGGTTTGTTCGGTCAGCCCGATGCCGGCGTCGTGTAAATGGGTTTCGGGATAAGCGAAATCGCCTTTATCGCTCCGCTCCAGATTGATTGTTGCAGTTTCCGTAGCCATAAATCCTCCGTCTATACCAGCACTGGCTCGGCCAGATCTCCCTTGGTCCAGTCGTAGCCTCTCTCGTCGAGCTCCAACGCCAGCTCCTTGCCGCCGGAGCGCACGATGCGACCCTGCACCATCACATGCACACCGTCCGGCACAATATAATTCAGCAGCCGCTGGTAGTGGGTAATCAACAAAATCCCGAGGTCGGGTCCGCGCAGTGAATTGACGCCATGTGCCACGACCTTCAGCGCATCGATGTCCAAACCGCTGTCGGTCTCGTCCAAAACGGCATACTTCGGCGCGAGCATCGCCAACTGCAGAATCTCGTTCCGCTTTTTCTCGCCTCCGGAAAAACCTTCGTTGACCGAGCGCGAAGTGAACGACCGGTCCATCGCGAGCAGGTCCATCTTCTCATAAAGCTGAGCGTAATAATCGGTCGCTTCAAGCTCTTCGCCCTCGGGCAATCGGGCCGCGACGGCGGCTCGAAGGAAATTAGCAATCGTGACTCCCGGGATCTCGCTCGGATATTGGAAGGCCAAAAAGATACCTCGCCGCGCGCGTTCATCGGGTTGGAGTTCGAGAACGTTCTCTCCGTCCATCAGGACTTCTCCTGACTCCACTTTGTAATCGGGGTGACCCGCGATGACCTTCGCGAGCGTGCTCTTGCCAGATCCGTTCGGTCCCATGATGGCGTGAACTTCACCACGCGGAACCGTCAGACTAAGTCCCCGTACTATCTCCTGACCGTCGATGGAGACACGCAAATCTCGAATGGCTAATTCCTTCGTCATAGGGAAATAAAACTATACGTAGAAAAGGGCCGTTTGCGAACGGGGAATTCGTCTACCGAACGGGGCTGAAGCCCGCGTGATCCGCGCGTCTCAGACCGTCGCGAGGACCGATTCTAGCTCCCCGGGCTGGCCATCGCGAGACGTGACGCTCCAGCGCGCAGCGGACACGCGCCTTTTCGAAGCGTTCGCGGGCGATATCACTAATGAGCCAAGCACCATGGTGAGACTCAGCTGGGTGAAAGGCGCGTCGAGCGGGATGAAGGTACCGGCACGATTGAACACGGTCGGCGCGATCGCTGGCCAGTGCACAACGGCTCTGTCAATTAGCGCGCTTCCCTGAGGGTTTTTTGAGACCCAGGGGTTCGGTAGAGTAGTCACTCCGCTCAAGCGTCCGTGTTATGGCAATTACAACTTCGGGCACAGTTGGTGCTTTTCTGTAGCGCTACCCGAGAATGAAACTCACTCTCCGCTATCGACGACTTCGATCGCATGCACCTGCGGATGCGCGCATTCGGTCGCTGTCAGCACCTTCCAACCGCTCGGCTCACCAAATTATCAATCAGGAGAAGGGAACGCCGACCGTGCCGGGCGTCCGTGATCCAGCCACGCACTTCACCAGCCACTAGCCATGGCGAATGAGAGCGATAATGGTACGCGGCAAACCGCGAGCGAGCTGAACAATCTCCTTCAGATAATTTCGGGAACGAGCGCGATGCTCGAGAACATTTGGGAAGGCAGCGCCGGGTCCGACAAGTATTTTTCGATGCTCCGCGCGAGCGTGCAGCGCGCGGAACAGATCGCCGCTCAGCTCGTCGCGCAAGCAGGGGGGGTTGGCGAAAAGGTATTGATGCATCCGGAGCTGGCCGCCTTCGCCCGGAAGAATGTGCCGATGCCGAAGCCTGCGCCGGGAAAGCCGCGCATTCTCGTCGTCGACGACGAACAAATGGCGCTGGTTCTCTCGGAACAGGTGCTTGCGCGGGCCGGATTCGAAGTAGTCACCGCTGAGTCGGGATTCGAGTGCCTCGATATTTTCCGCACCCGAAAGGACGATTTCGATCTCGTGCTCCTCGACTTTTCGATGCCGTTCATGGATGGAGATGAAGTCTTCCGGCGGCTGCGCGAAATCTCGATCTCGGTGCCGATCGTGCTGACCACCGGTTTCATCGACGAAGAGAAGCTGCAGTCACTCATGCACGAAGGACTGGCCGGGTTTATCCGGAGGCCGCATTCCGCCGAAGAACTGGTGACCTATCTGCGCGCCCTGATCGAGAGCGTGCGGTCCGCGCGCGCGGCGGACAAGCTCCGCGGCATCGCGGCTGCTGTGTAAGCGATGGCCATGTCGACCGAAACCGCTGCGCAAGCCTTTGAGCAGTTTTGCGACAACCGCCTGTTCGAGGGGATTAAACCCGACGTGCTGGAGGAGATCGCGCCCGATGTGCATGTTCGCCGGCTGCATGAAGGCGAAGTGATCTTCCGCGAAGGCGATCCAGGGGATTCGCTCTACCTCGTCGGCAAGGGCTTGGTCAAAATTTCGAAAACGGGCCGCGGCGGGAAGCAGGAAACGCTCGGTTTTATCCAGTCGGGAAGCTTCTTCGGCGAGATGGCATTACTGGACGGCCAGCCGCGTTCGGCGATGGCGACCGCTGCCGAGGCGACAGTTGTCGGCGCGGTCAACGAAGACACTTTCCAGCACATTCTCGCGCTCGCGCCGAGCCGGCTGCACATGAATTTTCTCCGCTCCGTCACCGAGCGGCTCCGCAGCGTGAACGCGCATTTCATCTCGGAGGTGATGCGGACGGAAAGACTCAGTCTGGTTGGCTCGATGGCGAACACGATCATCCACGATCTTAAAAATCCGATCTGCATCGTGCGTTGCTGCTCGGATCTGATCGCGAGCGAGAGCAACGATCCGCGGCTGCGCGAGTTGACTTCAATGTTGGATGGCGCGGTTGATGGCATGCTCGCGATGACGCAGGAGCTACTGGATTACGCCCGCGGCTCGACCCCTCTCGTCAAACAACCGGTTTCGGTCTGGCGTCTGCTGGACGAACTAAATCAGCAATCGCTCCGCCTGCTTCCAGGCAAGAACATTCAGTTTGTAAAGCGCATTCGCTACGACGGAACCATCGAGATCGATCTCGCGCGCTTTACTCGCGTGCTCTGCAATTTGATCAAAAATTCCCGCGAAGCGATGCAGAACGGCGGTATCCTCACGATCACGACTGATTTGGTGAAAGATCAATTCGTGCTCCGCATTTCTGATACCGGCAAAGGAGTCTCGCCGGAAATTATGCCAAGACTATTCGAGCCATTTGTGACGCACGGAAAAGCGCACGGGACTGGTCTGGGCCTGGCAATTGCCAAGTCGGTCATCGAAGCGCATGCCGGCCGGATCTCCATCTCCAGCGTCCAGGGGAAGGGGGCGACGGTTGATATCCGCGTGCCTGCCCCTGCTCCCGACGCCGCGAAGGTGTAACGCCGCGGTCGCAAACATATCGCCACTTCGAATCCGATTGCGGACGAAGCGGGGTGCAATTAACTGTTGCGCAGAAGGCGCGCTCTGAGATTTGGCGCGCTCTTACCCCGTGGTGTAACGGTAACACAGCGCCCTTTGGAGGCGTTATTCATGGTTCGAATCCATGCGGGGTAGCGCGATTGTCCGCGCTTTGCAGACGCGGCTGCTCGGGGCCGTTGGTCGGCAACACTTTCGAGCCGGTGTGGTTTTTTGACGGACGGATCAAAATTCCCGGCGAACAGGCACGGTTTTAGCAGTTGTAAGACAAATGGCCTCCACCAAAGCGCGCATCCTACACGTCGATGATAATCAAGATTCCCGTCTTTTGATCGCGGCGCTGCTGTCGCAATGCGGGTACGGCGTCGCCACGGTCGGGAGCGTTGCGGAAGCATTGGAAATCGTGGCGGAGGTAGACTTTGATCTCTGCATTCTCGACGTGCGACTGCCCGACGGGAATGGGCTAGAACTCTGTCAGAGCATCCGCAAAATGCGCCCGAAACTACCGGTTCTTTACTACTCAGCCTACGCCGATGAGGAAGAGCAGCGAGAAGCGCTCAAGGTGAGTGGAGACGCCTATTTGCGGAAGCCGGTCTGCTTGGACGAATTGCAGCAAGCAGTGGAAGGCCTCCTCAAAGAAAACTTTGTTGCAAGTTGGTTTGGAGATTCGCCCGCGGCGCGGACGGTCGCGTACAGCTGCCAAACCAACCCGCCAGAATCGGTTTCTACGGTGAACTGATTTCATCGTGCATCATGGGCACGTCCAGGGATGTCCCCCGCACAACAGCGCGGATAGAATGGAGGCGGTGCGAAAATGATTGAGGCATTAACTGGACGGCGTGCAAAATGGGCCGATCCGTCCTATGACCAAATTTTGCTGCGCAATGCTTCTCACATTCGTCGCGAGCGCGCTGGCCGTCCTGCCACCGCTCATTCCGCGGGAAGTTCTCTTCGGTAATCCCGATCGCTCCCTGCCCAAGCTGGCGCCCGATGCGACCAAACTCGCGTGGCTCGCCCCCGACAAGGAGGGAGTCCTAAACGTTTGGATCAGCTCGGACGGAATCCGCGACGCGCGCAGTGTCACGAACGAAACACACCGCCCGATTCGGTGGTATGACTGGGGCGATTCCAATCATATCCTTTACCTGCAGGATAACGACGGAGACGAGATCGATCATCTTTTCTCTGTTGACCTGACGAGTGGGAACATCCGCGACCTCACTCCCTTTCGTGGTGTCCGCGCGCAGAATATCCTGACCGATCCGCAACAGCCGCGATCCGTTCTGGTGGCGCTCAATCTTCGCGACCGGCACGCCTTCGACATGTATCGAGTGAATCTGGAGACCGGCGCAGTTACGATGGAAGCGCAGAATCCAGGCGATGTTCTGACCTGGTCGATCGACAACGATTTCGTTATCCGAGCGGCGACGGCCTTCGACGGGAAGACCGGTGAAACGTTGATTCGCGTCCGCGCCGGCGTTGATAAGCCGTGGCGGAATCTCATCGCCATGCCATTTGAACGCGCGCTCTTTGCCGGCCAGGTGGTCGGCGGATCCTTGATCGCGGGCTTCGATCCGGATGGAAAACATTTGTTGATTCATTCGGCGATGGGAAGCGACAAAGGCCGGATCGTTCGGATCGACTGCACGACCGGGGAGGAGCGAGGCGTGGTTGCGGAAGATGCACACTCCGACGTTGCAAATTTCGGCGGTGACGATGTGCCGGGCGTCGTCCTGAACCCGAAAACGCACGCGCTTGAGGCCGTGAAATTTGATGATGGAAATCCGCACTGGTTATTTCTCGATCCGCTCCTGAAAGACGATTTTGAGCGCGTGGGACGGGAAGTGAGTGGCTTTCCCGCCCTACTCAGCCGCGCTCGCGACGATACAAAGTGGGTGCTGGGAATCGAGAACAGTGCCGCACCGTTTTCGTACTACCTTTACGAGCGAAAACTCAGGAAAATCACGCCACTTTTCAGTGAGAGCGACGCGTTGCAAGATGCTACCCTGGCCCCGAAGAAGACAATGACGATTCGGGCGCGGGATGGGTTGTCGCTCGTTAGTTATCTTAGCCTTCCACAAGGAGTAGAGGCCAAAAACCTTCCGCTCGTCCTGCTTGTGCATGGCGGGCCGTGGTTCCGTGACACGGCCACGTTCGAGCCGGAGGTGCAACTTCTGGTGAATCGAGGATATGCAGTCCTGCAGGTGAACTACAGAGGCTCGACCGGATTTGGACTGAAATTTCTGAACGCCGGTACGCGCCAATGGGGACTCGGGACGCAGGAAGATTTATATGATGCCGTGCAGTGGACGGTCGATCAGGGCATCGCTGATCCGAAGCGAGTCGCCTCGATGGGTTGGTCTGGTGGAGGATTCGCAACCTTGCGCGCTCTGGAAATGCGACCCGACCTTTTTAGGTGCGGTGTCGATGGTGTGGGGCCGGGAGAAGTGGCGACGTTGCTTCGTTCCTTCCCCAATTACTGGGCGAATATCATGACCAGGTGGAGGCGTCGCGCGGGCGATGCCGATCACGATCCTGCGTGGAACGAGAAAATCTCACCGCTTTACCATGTCAACGATATCCGAGCACCTTTGCTGATCGGCCAGGGCCAGAACGATCCACGCGTGACGATCAAGAACACGGACGCGATGGTTGCCGCCTTGCGCAAAGCCCAACGCGATGTCGTCTATGTGGTATATCCCGATGAAGGTCACGGCTTCGCTCGCCCCGAGAACAACTTGGATTTCTACGGCCGGGTGGAAGAGTTCCTCGCAAAGCACCTCGGCGGTCGCGCGCAGCCCTGGCAGACAATTCCCGGCTCGACGGCGGACATGCGATGACGCGGCCGATCTTAGCCTTGGTGCTCTTTCTGACAGCTTCGGCCGCCGCGGCGGACGTGGCCGCGATCGCGAAAAACGCAAGTGAGTGGCGTGCGCAGAACGAAGGCGCGATCCTGAGCGAGTTCTCGGATCTCCTCGCCATCCCGAACCTCGCCAGCGACGCGGAGAACATTGCGCGCAACGCGGACGCGATCAGCGCCAGCTGCACGCGACGCGGGCTATCGGTGCGCTTGCTCCGAATAGCCGGTGCGCCGCCTTTGGTTGTGGCTGAACTGCATGTGCCCGACGCGACGCGCACGATCGGATTTTACGCCCACTACGACGGGCAACCGGTTGATCGCGCTCGCTGGAAGAGCGATCCATGGAAACCGGTAATGCGTGACGTCGAGGGCAACGAGATCGACTGGCAGAAAGCCAAATCGGTCGATTCTGAGTGGCGAATTTATGCGCGGAGCGCGGGCGACGATAAGGCGCCGATCATCGGGATGCTGGCTGGGCTCGATGCTCTGCACCACTCGGGACGGCAGCCAGCCGTGAACCTAATGTTTGTTTTTGAAGGTGAGGAAGAAGCCGGTTCGCCGCACTTGGCCGGCTATCTGGCAAAGTACCCGGAGGTCTTGCGACCCGATGCGTGGGTTCTGTGCGATGGGCCCGTGCATCAAAGCCGGCAGATGGAACTGTTTTTCGGCGCGCGCGGAACACTCGATCTGGAGCTCACCGTCTATGGGCCGGGCAAAGGCTTGCACGACGGGCATTACGGAAACTGGGTTCCGAATCCGATTGTGCAGCTCACGCACCTGCTTGATTCGATGCGCGATGAAAATGGGCGCATCTTAATTAAGGGCTTCTATGCTGATGCGAAAACTCCCACGCCAGCGGAGTTGGAAGCGATCTCGAAAATCCCCGACGTCGAGCCTGCACTACGCCGCGAATTTGCCATCTTGGCTACGGAAAGCGTCGGGAAAAAACTCAATGAAGCGATCATGTATCCGGCCTTAAACTTGCGAGGAATCCAAGCTGGCCATGTCGGAGATCAAGCCTCGAATACAATTCAGACTGAAGCGCGCGCCTCGATTGATTTCCGGCTGGTGCCGGACGAGACGCCGGCGAGTGTAAAGGCGCTCGTGGAACGCCACATCGAGGGAGAACATTACAAGATCGTGCGCGAAACACCCGACGCGCACACGCGTGCGACGAACGCTAAAGTTGTGAAACTCGAGTGGGGCAGCGGGTATCCTCCGGCGAGGACATCGCTGGATTTGCCGCTCTCGAAGGAAATCGCCGACCTTATGACCGAAGCGGGTCATCCGCCTGTCCGTTTGCCGACCGTGGGCGGTAGCATTCCGATGTATCTTTTTCAGCAGCCTGACAACCGGCCTGTCATTGGTTTACCCATCGCCAACCACGACGATAACCAGCATGCTGAAAACGAAAACCTGCGCTTACAGAACCTATGGGACGGAATCGAGATCTACGCGACGCTTTTCGCCGGCTTGAGTGCGGACTGAAGTCGTTGCGGCGAGAATGAATATTGCACTCAAAGTTCAGCGATGCGGCGAATGCCTTATGCTCTTAATCATCGCTCTCATTCTTGTCGTTTTCTGGCTCTTCGGGTTCTTTATGCATATCGCGGGCGGCCTCATTCATCTCGTTTTGCTGATCGCCGTGATTATGTTCATTCTGCACATGGTGCGAGGCCGTCGGGTCTAGGCGACGACCTTTCCTTTCGCTTGGGTGCCGAGGAGGATGCGCGCGATAATAACTGAGCTTCTGCGCCTTCGGAAGTACGTTATCCCCCGTCCTACTTACTCAATAGGATCATCGGACCTTCAGCCTTCGAAACGCCGCCTTTGCGCTCGAGGGTCACCGCAAAGGCTTTGGCCGCGTTCACGTGCGCTTCAGGTTTAAAGGAGATTTTCGTCGCTCCGGTCGGTTCCACCCGGAAGACGCCGCCGCTGACCGGCTGTTTGTACTGTGGATCCACAACCCAGAGTTGGTAATCGCGATCGGAGGCATTCGGAGGCACGTCGATCGCTTTCAAGACACCTTCCTGTTTTTCAGGATCCCAAACCACCACCGCCGTAGCACGAGGCGCATTCTCCAGCTTCGAGGAAAGCATCGCTATTTCTGTCTGCGCAATCATGTGGCGCTGTTGCAGTACGGCGAGCTGCTGGCTCGTACGGGTGCGATCCGCGAGCAGCACGAGACATGCGGCCAGCAACGAAGCGGCGATCGCCCATGGAATCCACGAAGACGCGAAAGGGGAGACGCGCGGCGCTGCTCCTGTGCCGTGCAGCGCTTTGAAGATGCGATGCTCCAGTCCAGTTGAGGGAGTTCTTGGCGGAACGTCATGCGCGAGGAGCGCGGCGCTGCTCCGTAACTCGGCGACAACATTGGCTAACCGACCGTCCTCCGACATTTGCTTCTCGAAAACGCGCAGCTCTTCGCCCTCGAGCAGATCGAGCGCGTAGAGCGAAGCTAGTTCTTCGGTTTGCTCGTTCATGTTGAAATGCGTGGCAACACCTCACGCAGCGCGAGCAGGCCGCGCCGGATACGGGCTTTCACGGTCCCCAGCGGCGTCCCGAGTTTCGTTGATATTTCTGCCTGAGTCATTCCGCCGAAAAATGCGAGATCAATCGCTTCGCGTTGAGGCATAGGCAGCGTTTCGAGCGCCGCTCGAACGCGCAAACGTTCATCG
>JACCXL010000371.1 GCA_013697015.1 Chthoniobacterales bacterium
GGAAATGTCATCGCTAAATACGGAGGAAGTGGGCACGCTGCTTTTTGGAGCGGCACGGGCCTGGCGCACCAGGCTCGACCAGCGGCTGCGGCCGCTCGGCCTGAGCCAGGGGAAATGGCGCACGCTCGTCCATCTCTCGCGTGGCGGCGAAAAGCTCACGCAAAAAGAACTCGCCCACCGGATGGGGATCGAGGGGCCGACTCTAGCCGGCCTGCTGGATCGTCTGCAAAACGACGGCTGGGTGGAACGGCGCGCCGCAGTCGGCGATCGACGCTACAAAACCGTGCATTTACAGCGGCGCTCCAAATCTGTTCTCTCGAAAATTTTTAATACCGCCCACGACCTGCGGCACGAGTTGTTGGAAGACATTTCGGCGCGCGACCTTGCCATCTGCATGCGCGTTCTCAGCCGCATCCGCGAGAAAGCCGAGCAGCCCGTTGCGCACATCTCAAACGGCCAACGCAATGGGACAGAAGCGCGTGTTTCATCATGACAACAATGACTCGAGTGAACGTCGCCGCGCGTGAAGCGATCGGCCAGATGGAGCGGCGCTGGGGCCGCACGCGTGTCTACGTCATTGGCGGAGCCATTCTTCTCGTTTTGATCGTGCTTATCCTGCGCGGAGTTGCCGGACGTAAGAAACCGCCGCCGCCGCCCGCCCCGCGCAGCGTCGAAACCGCGGCAGTCGTGCAGAAAGACGTGCCGCTCTATCTGGATGAAATCGGCACGTGCAGCGCCTTTGAAACAGTCCAGATGCAGGCGCAGGTCAGTGGCCAGATCGTCGATCGCCAGTTTCAAGACGGCGCCGACGTCAAAAAAGGCGATGTGCTTTTTTTGATTGATCCGCGTCCCTCCCAAGCGGCGCTCGATCAAGCCAACGGTCAGGTGGCGCAGGCGCAATCACAGCTCGTGCTGGATCAGATCACGCTCAAACGCCAGCAGGAGTTGCGCGCGCGCAACGTCACTTCGCCCCAGGATCTCGACACTGCGCAGGGCACGGTGAACAGCGATCAGGCGAAGCTGCAAAGCGCGCAGGCCGCCGTGGCAGCAGCGCAGGTGAACTTCGACTACTGCACCATCCGCTCGCCCATCGACGGCCGCGCCGGTTTGCGCAATGTCGATACCGGTAACGTCGTTGGGCCCGGTGGCGGAACATCGCTCGTTACGATTCAAGGTTTGGATCCGATCTACACCGACTTTTCCGTCGCCGAGCCGGACGTGCCGCTGGTCCGTCGTTATCTCAACGGACCGAAGTTGAAAGTGCTGACTGACGCGGAGGACGACGACGTGCCACCGCGGGAAGGGGAGTTGTCTTTCATCGATACCGCTGTGCAACCGGGTGCGGGCACCGTGAAGGCGCGTGCCATCACTGCCAATACCGACCGCGCCCTCTGGCCTGCGCAGTTCGTGCGTGTGCGTCTTGTGCTCGACGTGTTGAAGGGCGCCAAACTTGTGCCGAGCAGCGCCGTGCAGATCGGTCAGAATGGGCCCTATGTTTTCGTTGTAAAATCGAATTCGACCCTCGATCTGCGGCGCGTGAAGCCGGGTCAAAGGCAGGGTGACATGACCGTTATTAATGACGGCGTGCAGATGAACGAAACCGTCGTTGTCAGCGGCCAGTTGCAGCTCGCGCCGGGTGCGAAGGTGATCGCGAAACAGAACGCTCCGGCGGGCGCCAATGGCAATGGCTCGGGCGCCAAAGCCGCAAACTAAGATGCCTGCCGGCGATCAGAGTGGCGCGGGCGGGGGTGCAGGCAATCGCGCGGCCCAGGGAAGGCCCGCCGCGGAAGGTCGCACCCGCAGCGAAAAGACACCGGCGGCGAAGCTGGTGCAGTTTTCCTCCGGCCTTTCCAAACCATTCATTCAGCGGCCGGTGATGACGATGCTGCTCAGCATCTCGATCATTGTCTTCGGCATTCTGACTTACAACCAGCTGGCGGTGAACGATCTCCCGGCGGTCGATTACCCCGTCATTCGCGTCAACGTCTCCTATCCCGGTGCCAACCCCGAGACGATGGCCAACACGATCGCCACGCCGCTGGAGAAGCAGTTCACGCAAATCCCCGGCCTCGAACTCACGAACAGCTCCAGCACACAAGGTAGCACCACGATCACATTGCAGTTCGAGCTCTCGAAAAGCGTCGATGCCGCGGCCACCGACGTGCAGTCCGCGATCCAGCGTGCCACCGGCCAATTGCCCTCCGATTTGCCGAGTCCACCCACCTTCACCAAGACGAATCCGAACGATCAGCCGGTCACTTATATCGCGCTCACCAGCGATACGCTGACTGATGGCGACCTCTATAAGTACGCGACCACGCAGGTGCAGCAGCGGATCAACATCCTGCCCGGCGTATCCGAAGTGCAGGTCTTCGGCGTGAAAAGTGCGATTCGCGTCAAGGTCGATCCCGGTGCGCTCGTCGCGCGCAATCTCGCGTTTGATGAACTTTCCGCCGCCATCCGCGCCGGCACTTCCTATTCCGGCGCCGGTCAGTTCGATGGCAAAAATCAATCTGTCGTCTTGCGCCCCAACGGCCAGATCGTGGACGCAGAGGGTTACCGGAATCTCGTCATCGCGCGCGGCAAGGACAACTCGCCCATCTATCTGCGCGATGTCGCCACCGTCATCGATGGCGTGCAGGATGAACGGCTCTCGCGGCACTTTTTCGCGCGCGGCTTCAATCCGCCCGCGTCCGTCATCGTCTTCGCGGTTTCGCGGCAGGCGGGCGCAAACGCGGTCGCGGTCGCGCGCTCCGTCCGGGAACTGTTGCCGCAACTACGGCAGGAGCTGCCCGGCTCGATTCAACTGATCCCGACCTTCGACCGCTCGCAGACCATCGTCCATTCGGTCTCCGACGTGCAGGTCACGCTCAGCATTGCCTTCGCGCTCGTCGTTCTGGTCATCTTCATCTTCCTGGGCCGGGCGGCGGACACGCTCATTCCAGTCGTCGCGTTGCCTCTCTCGCTCTTGATCACATTTTTGGCGATGTGGGCGCTCAATTACTCGATTAACAATCTTACTTTGATGGCCATGACTCTCGCCATCGGCTTCCTTGTCGATGACGCGATCGTTTTCCTCGAGAACGTCGTTCGCCGGGCCGAGCACGGGGAGTCGATCTACCAGGCCACGTTGAATAGCGCGGGCGAAATCTCGTTCACGATCCTTTCGATGACGCTCTCTCTCGCCGCCGTCTTCATTCCGCTCGTTTTCATGCCGGGGCTTCTCGGCCGCATCTTCCGCGAGTTCGCCGTCACCATCATTGTCGCGATTTTCGCTTCCGGTCTCGTTTCGCTCACGCTGACGCCGTTGATGTGTGCCCGCATTCTGGCCGAACGCGGTCCTGGTCATCGCAAGACTTGGACGGAGCGATTCGTTGCTCGGTTCTTTAATCCCGTCGTTCAATTCTACAGCCGCACCCTCGATTGGTTTCTCGGTCACGGCTGGCTCGCGGGGCCGATCCTCGCGCTCTGCGCCCTGGGCCTTTGGTTCTTCTTCAGCTCGCTTCCCTTCACCCTTTTGCCGACCGGCGACAGCGGCGTCGTCCGCGGCTTTTTCATCATCCAGGAAGGTGCTTCGCCGCAGCAGCAGCGGAAACTCCAGGACAAGCTCGATCCCGTCCTCCAGGCGAATCCGGCGGTGGACAAGTACTTCACCGTGGCTGGGCGCGCGGGCCTGAGCGCCGGCGTCTTCACCGTCCTCTTTTTAAAAGACGCCAGGGACCGCGCTGGCATCGAAACCGTCGCGGCCGATCTGCGCCGCGCCTGCAGCGAAGTCCCTGGCATTTTTCCTACCCTCAATCCGCAGCCGGTCCTGCAAATCAACGTCGGTGCGACCGGCAGTTCCTTCGGCCGTTACACCTATGTGCTGAGCGGGATCAATTCCGACGAAGTTTATGCCGCGGCCGATGCGCTCGGCGAGAAACTGCGCGCCTATCCGGGTTTCGCCAGTCCGCCGCGTTCGGATTTATTTCGCAACACCCCGAACCTCGATATTACCATCGACCGCGATCGGGCCAGTCTTTACGGCGTTTCCACGACCAAGCTGCAAAGTCTGCTGCGCTCGGCTTACTCGCAGAACTACGTCTACCTTATCAAGCAGGCCGACGATCAATATCAGGTGATCGTGGAAGTGGACGATCGCGATCGCGCCACGCCTGAGGATCTGCGGCAGATCTACGTCAAACCCGACAGCGGCGGCAAACTCATTCCGGTTCGCGCCGTCACCAAGTCCGACACGCGGCTCGGGCTTCAGTCCGTCAACCACACCAATCAGTTCACGAGCGTGACGTTCGGGTTCGATCCGAAGCCGGACGTGGCGCTGGGCGATGTGACCGCGTTCATTGAAAAGAGCGCGGCGGAAATCCTGCCGCCCACCGTAAAAGGCGAACTCCAGGGCGAAGGCCTTGTCCTGCAGCAACTCTTCCGGGCGTTGCCCTTCCTCGTCCTCGCGGCGCTCTTCGTGATGTATGTCATTCTCGGCATCCTTTACGAGAGCTATGTCCATCCCATCACTGTGCTCTCGACGCTCTTTCCGGCTGTCGTCGGTGGTTTGCTCACCCTCTGGCTGTTCCACTCCACCCTCTCGCTCTACTCCGTCATCGGCCTCTTCCTGCTCATGGGCATTGTGAAAAAGAACGGCATCATGATCGTCGATTTCGCGTTGCATCGGCTTGACGAAGGTTACGATCGCCGCACCGCCATTCACGAAGCGAGCGTGGAACGTTTTCGCCCCATCATCATGACGACGCTCGCCGCGCTCATGGGCGCGGTGCCACTCGCACTCGGCTATGGCTCTGATGGTTCGTCGCGCCGGCCGCTCGGCCTCGTCATCGTCGGCGGT
>JACCXL010000150.1 GCA_013697015.1 Chthoniobacterales bacterium
AACTGTTGCGCTCGGGCCGAGGAGAAGATTGCGAGGAGGAGGCAAACCGCGACCGCGGGGTTTTTCAGCACGGTATAATTACGCAGAAACCCGAACTACCGCAACGAGCCGAACACGCTCTCAAAAATCGTTTCGCGGCGCGCCTTGACACGGCGCGTTCCGAATCGAGTCGGATACTCCGGTTATCAGCGCTGCTGCTGTGAGCGTTGATATTCATTGAGCGCTTCCGGCATCCAGGATTCCAATTGCTCGATCCGCCGTCCATGGGATGGATGGGTCGACAGGAATTCAGGCGGCTGATTTCCTCGTGTGGATTCCATTCGTTTCCAGAAGCGAATGCTTTCCTGTGGATCGTAACCGGCGCGCGCCATGTAGATGAGCCCAATGTGGTCCGCCTCCGATTCATGTTCGCGGCCGAACGGCATCAACACGCCAAATTGCGCACCTGCGCCGAGCGCCCCCATGACCACGCGCTGCTTGCCGTAGTCCATGTCGGAAAGCGAAGCGGCCACTCCCGTGAGCGCGGTTTGCATCAGATTCTGTTGCAAGACGCGTTGCGCACCATGCCGGGAGGTAGCGTGCGCCATCTCGTGCCCGAGCACGGTCGCGAGTGCCGCTTCGTTTTGTGCCACGGGCAGGATCCCCGTGTAAACGACGATCTTGCCGCCCGGCAGACAAAAGGCGTTCACTTTCCGATCGCGGATGAGCGAGACCTGCCAGTCAAAACCGCTGCCGGCCTGGCCTGTGGCCGTGGCGAGCCGACTCGACACCTGTTTCACCATCTCTAATTCCGGGCCGGAATCGATCGTCTGAGATTGCGAGAGGACCTGCTGATAACCCTGAAATCCGAGGGCCGCTTCCTGTTGCGCCGACATTCCAACGTGACTTTTGCGTCCCGTCTCCGGATTCACGTATTTCTCGGAGCTGCAATACTGATAGGCGAAGAAGATTCCCGCGAGGAGGATCGGGAGCCACTTGATGTGAGTTCGGTTCATGAGGTTCGTTAGTTTCCCGGCAATGAGAGTTTTGGCAAAGCAGCTTCGATCGTTCCGCGGTCCAACTCAAGCCAGGGCGGCAGCACCAGCGACTCGCCCAGACGCGCCCGGTCTTCGTCGACGGCGAACCCCGGACCATCGGTCGCGAGTTCAAAAAGGACTCCGCCCGGCGATGGAAAATAAACAGATTTAAACCAAAAACGGTCGATCACCGGAGTTGGCTGCGCGCCGCCGTTCCGAACCAGCTCGCGTACCTCCAGCTGGTGCGCTTCATCGTCCACGCGCCAGGCGAGGTGGTGAATACTGCCCGTGCCCCAGGCGCCGCGATTTTCGTTAGGCGCTTCCCCTAGGTCGAGGTACTGGCCGGAGCGCGCATTCTCGACTCCATAGCGTTCCCATCCATTTTCGGAACCGAGCAAGCGAAAGCCCATCGCGTTTACCAGAAACTGCGCCGTCGGCGCGAGATCTTGCACCGCCATGCGCGCGCTTTCCAGCCCGCGAATCTGATGCTCCGTTGGAATGGGACTGCCCTCCCAAGGCGCGAACGGCCGCGTCATCGCCTCCTCGTTTGCGACCAACGCGACGCTCATGCCGTGTGGATCGATGAAGGTCAGAACTTCGCGCGCGAAACGAATTTCACGCGCAATTTTACGCACCCCTTTTTCCTCCAGGCGCAATTCCCAAAAACCGAGACTGCCGGGCGGAACGGCGAGGGAAACCTCGGTGCTGAGACCGTGACCGGCGCGGCCCGGCGCCGTCTGCGCCCACGGGAAGAAAGTTAGATCTGTGCCGGGATGACCTTCGGCATCGGCGTAAAAGAGATGATACTGCCCGGATCGTCTTGATTCACGCTGCGCTTCACCAGGCGCATGCCGAGAATTCCCGCATAAAAATCAAGGTTCTCCTGCGCGGGTCCGGAGATCGCGGTGACGTGATGAAACCCTCGGACAGTCTGCACGGTCGTCGCGTTGAAATGTGCCGCGCAGCGATCAGCTCGTTGCGTCGATCCCGGAAAGCGCGTCCCATAACGCCTGCGACATCGCTTCGCAGGCGACCAGAGCCGTTTCCTGCGCGGCAAGCGGAAGCGCTTCCATCTTGCGCAAGAGAATCGCCGCTTCGTGATCTTCATTCATGTGCACGCCGAAGTAGGTGTCATCGATCGAGAGCTGCGGATAAAAACGACGCAGCCCTTCGTGTTTCGATGCGGTTGTGTGCGGCTGTTGCGCTTCAAAAGCGTAAAGTGCACTAAGTGCGGTGGCCGGAAGCGCAGCCGCAGTTCGGCTCCGTTCGACGAGCGCTTTTGTCTCCGGAAGTGTGGCCTGGATTTCGGGCGCGCCGAGCGTGTGCGCGAAATCATTCCACATCGCGAAGTGCGTCTCTTCTTCGTCGGCGATGACTTCCTCACCAGCAGCGCGCCAGTTCGCCGCAATCGTATTGATGAAACCGCCATATTCCGCCGCATAACGCTGCAATTTAGTTACGGGCAGAGTGCCTTCGCTCCAGGCGCGGTAGAAAGGGTGCGTGAGCAGGTTCCAGCGCGAGATGCTCGCATCAAGAGAGGCTTTCAGGTTTTGCATAATATCGTGATAAGAGAAGGCGCCTCCGAATTCCATCACAAACGACGCCGGTCTTCTCCGTCGCTAACGTGGAGATTAGCGGGCGGCTTTACCTGGGCGATTGAAGCGGGCGAAGCTCGCCCGTTACTTCCGTCACGACTCGATACCCCTCAATTTCCGCTGGAATGGCGCGGGCCACGTCCGCGCCTGGTTGTGCCAGCATGACTTTCAGGCACGGCGTCCTCCGGTCCTCAAGCAAGCCGACATAAACACCGACAACGCCCGGGATCGCGAGCAATCTTTTACCGTTGTCGGCCAGCACAGCATTGATGTCTCGTTGCGGGCTTGGGGTTGGAATTTCAGCCATGATCTCGGGACAGGCACCTTTCAGCAGGACCGTAAACGCGAGCGAAGCGAAAAACAAAAACACCCGTCCGCGCGGAGCGAACGGGTGTTTCATGAGCAAACTTAAATCAGACGCGGCGGGCGATTAGTTCCCCACCATCGTTGCGCCGAGGAAACTCAGCACCTGCCCGATCGGAT
>JACCXL010000386.1 GCA_013697015.1 Chthoniobacterales bacterium
GAACGACCATGAGGAAGTTGAATCGTCCCGGTCGAAACGTGCCTCCGCGAACGATCAGCACCGCGCGCACGACAGCCACGAAGTAACAGATCGTCGAAAGAATCAGAAGCTGGCGATCCATTGAGAGCCGTCATAGTAAAAGCCCCGCTCGCCCTTGGCAAACCGGCACGAGGCGGAATACGGGCGGACGTTTGACCTTTCCCTTCGAAGCGCTAGCATCCGCCCGAGGTGTCTGACCCTGTTGCGAAACTGCGCGCGGCGGTGCGCGATGTGCCGAACTTTCCGAAGCACGGCATCGTGTTCAAGGATATCACGCCTATTCTCGTCGACGCGCAGCTCTTCCGCGCCTCGATCGATGTCTTTCTCGAGCGCTGCCGCGGCCAGAAGATCGACAAAATCGTCGGCATCGACGCGCGCGGATTTCTCTTCGGCTCCGCCGTCGCCTACGAATTAAAGGTCGGCTTTGTCCCGATCCGGAAAAAAGGGAAACTGCCTTTCAAAACGGAGACCGCTTCTTACTCGCTCGAGTACGGCGACGCAGAAATGGAAATGCACGTGGACAGCATTAATGCCGGTGAACGGATCGTCCTGATCGATGATCTGCTCGCGACCGGCGGGACTTCCGCCGCCGCGGCCGCTTTGATCGCGAAGGTCGGTGGTGAATTGCTGGAAGCGCAGTTCCTGATTGAACTCGAATTCCTCCACGGCCGGGACAAGCTGCAGCCGACGCCGGTCGTTTCGTTCCTGAAATATTAGGCGTCGCGGCCGCTACTGGTGGCAGGTGCAGCCTGATCCGCGGGCGCCAGCTTCTCCGACGACCACCTCCATCCGCACTTCCTGGAGGGCGAGCTGGTCGTGAATCAGGTTGAGCAAACCGAGGCCGTTCTCATCCGGCATGTAATCGCAGCGAAGCTCGATGCGCGCGCGCTTGCCGGCCAGCTCGGGATGCGCTGCCACCATTTCCCCATCGAGCAGGAAAGAAGCGTAGGCGTTGAATTTTTCCTGCAGCTCGTGGAGTCGCTCATCCGAGCCATCCCAGAGGCGGCTTTCGTACATGACGAGCACGACTTCGTCTTTGCGCGCGTCGAATCCGAAGACGTCGATGACGCCAGCCTGCACGACGCCGACGGGACGTGAGCCGATCGCTTGTGCGTTCTGCATGGAGGATCGAAGCTAAGGAAAAAACTGGGAGCCGCAATCGCGCGGACGATATAACTTCCCACGATGTGGAAAATCTTGACCGCGTTGCTCCTTGCTTTGTGGCCCGCTGCGCCGAGCTGCCTGGCGCAGTTCACGAATGCGCTGCTCCAAAACAACAGCTATTGGGGCGACGGGAAAGCGGAGTTCGATATCTTCGAAGCGCAAATCGCGCGTTACGGCCAGCCCCGTCCGGCGGAAGTTCTGCAGATCCTCGTACGCGAGCCCTTCGATCCGAAGCAATCCGTCAAGCCCGACGACTGGCGGCGCGGCGGCACGCTGGCGGTCTTGAAGTTCAACCAGATTCTGCGCGTGCCCACCGGCCTCTACGTTTACCAGCAGATGCATTCCAATTTTTGGCGCGTCGATAACGGACAGCTGCAGAAATTTTCGCTCACGAGCAACGACAGTTGTGGCAACACCTTTAAGGAGGGGCTCCGCGCCGGCGAGCAGTTCACCTATACGTATCACACTTACTGGGACGGGATGGCGGACGGGAAGGAGAACGTGACGCTTCCGGTGGATGGAATTTTTTACGACGAATTGCCCTGGCGCGTGCGCACGATCGATTTCTCCAAGCCGGGCGGATTCCAAATCCAACTGGCGGGATCGACGATCAATTCAAAGAAAGACACCTTCACGTTTCAACCGGCCAAAGTTTCATTCAGCACGAATGAACGAGCGATCGACGTCGCGGTGGAGCACGCCGGCGGGACCGATCACTTCCTGCTCGATCGGCAGTTCCCCAATTTGCTCCGGGAATGGAAAGCTGCGGATGGCAGCCATCTCCGACTGCAGCGTAGTTTGAAAGTGGACTATTGGAATTACAACAAACCCGGGGACCGCGAGCGCGCCCTAAACGATCCGATGTTGCAGCATCCTGACTGAGCGGAAATTTCGCATGCCAAAAAAGAAATCGGTCAGCAAACTCACGCTGCTCGGCCACAGCGAAGCGCGTCTTCCGGCTTCCCCGGCCGCGGCGAAACTCGAAACGTTCCCGAACCCGTCGCGCCGACCCTACCAGATCCGATTCGAGACAGCGGATTTCACCTCGCTCTGCCCCGTCACGGGACAAATGGATTTCGCGCAGATCACGATTGAGTACACCCCCGCAGCGCTCTGCGTGGAAAGCAAAGCGCTGAAATTTTACCTCGCTTCTTTTCGCAACGTGCGCGCCTTCAATGAAGCCGTCACAAACCGGATTCTGGATGACTTCGTCGCGGCCTGCGATCCTGCGGAAGCCACGGTAACCGCGGAATTCTCCGCGCGCGGCGGCATTGCCCTGACCGTGCGCGCGATATATCCGGAGCCGGCAGGGCGAGACTCTGTCGAGCCTGGAGCGCGGACAGGAAACTCGACAGAGTCTCGCCCTACCGGCAAACGGCGGCGGCGCGACAGCGGATGAAG
This sequence comes from Chthoniobacterales bacterium, assembly GCA_013697015.1. Lineage (GTDB taxonomy): Bacteria > Verrucomicrobiota > Verrucomicrobiia > Chthoniobacterales > UBA10450 > JACCXL01. Next base: position 2,605 of record JACCXL010000386.1, read on the forward strand.
CGCGCTGTGGTGCTGCTGAGCGGTGGCCTCGATTCCGCGACGACTTTGGCGATTTGCCGGCAGGAAAACTTCGCGGCGCACGCACTCTCGTTCGCTTACGGACAACGTCACGCCGTGGAAGTCGCTGCCGCAAAACGGGTGGCGACAACTCTCGGCGCGCACGAACACCGTGTCGCAGAAATCGATCTGCGCATCTTTGGCGGGTCCGCGCTGACCAGTCACACCCCGGTGCCGAAAAACCGCGCCGTGGACAAACGACAGCAGCAGGAGATTCCTGTCACCTATGTGCCGGCACGGAACACGATTTTTCTCGCCTACGCGCTCGCCTGGGCGGAGACGATCGGCGCGCTCGACATTTTCATCGGGGTTAATGCCGTCGATTATTCGGGCTATCCCGACTGTCGTCCGGAATTCATCCGCGCCTTCGAGCAACTGGCGCAGCTCGGCACCCGCGCCGGTGTGGAAGGCGGGCGTTTTCGAATTCACGCTCCGCTCATTGCGATGTCAAAAGCGGAGATCGTCCGCCGCGGCGCGCAACTCGGAGTCGATTTCGCGCTCACGCATAGTTGCTATGATCCCAAGGCCGACGGCCGGGCGTGCGGCGAATGCGATTCGTGCCGGATCCGGCTGCAAGGGTTCGCGGAAGCTGGCCTGGCCGACCCAATCCGTTACGCCGAACAATGAGGTGGACGCAGATGTTCGCGCTCACTCTGCGTGAGCAGCGCACGATCGTCGTTGTGATCGTAGCCTTGGTGATCTGGACATTCGCGCGCGTCCACCATGAATTTACCGCGGCGCCGGCAACATTGCCGGCACCGGCGAGTTCTCCATCCCCTGCGGCTTCGCCTGGAGATGATTAATCGGCCGGGATTCCCGGGATGCGACCGTATCCCACAAATGTCGGCGTTCGCCCTTCGGTCGGAAGACTGTTGCGAGCGACCTTGAAATCGAAAACGGAAACGCCGTAGCGCGATTCGCCTTTGTAGGTCCGCCCGTCGCTCGCTCCCACCATGATTCGATGTTTCGTGCCCTTTTCGTGCCCAAGGTAAATCATGGCATGCGTGATCGGAGGATCACGCTCGATACTGTAAGTGCCGGTCCAAAATAGCAGATCTCCCGGGTGCAGTGCCTCCAGCTCGAACGTATCATCCTTACGGCTGACCACGGCCTGGAAGGTTCCGGCTTTGCGCACCCAGACATATTGCTGGCTCGAGTCTCGCGGCACGTCGCGCACACCATTTTGCGTGAGGACATAATAAACGAATCCCGAGCAATCCATCCCGCCTTCTGCCGGATCGGCTGAGCCATATTTATATTCGAGGCCGCGCGCCGTGAGAGCGAGCGCGACGTCGACGACCTTCCTGAGCTCGGGCGAATATTTTTCGTATTCGACGATCTCGATCGCAGAAATGGTGGCAGGCGCGCCTTTCTTGCGCGGCGTCTCGCTCGGCCCTGGCGTCTCGCTCGCGGTGGGTGTTGCAGAAGGAGTAGCGCTCGGAGCGGGCGTCTCAACAGGCGTAGCCGAAGCGGAGGGCGAAGGAGTCGCGGATCTCTTTTTCTTTTTCCCTGGCGAGGGAGATTTCTCGGAGGCGGGGGTTTCGGCTGCCTTCGCGCGCGGCTTCGCCGTGGCCGACGGACTAGGGCTCGGCGAAGTCCGCTTACGATGTTTGTGGGGAGTCGGCGTGGGCGTGGAAAAGATCTGCTTGATCTTATTGCCTAACGACTCTTCCGCCGCGCCTGTTTGCACGAGCAACGAGGCGAGGGCGAGTCCAAGCAGACAACGGCAAAGCGTTTTCAAGTGTTGCATCCGGTCGCTAGCGGGCGAGTTCCTGCAGGACCGCCTTGTTTAGGCGGATACCGGCTTCGAGGTTTTCGACTGGGAAATTTTCGTTCGGCGAATGCGCGCGGCAATCCGGCAGAGCGAGCCCCAGAAGCAATGTCTCGACCCCGAGAATTTTGCGGAATTCCGAAATGATCGGAATGCTGCCGCCCTCGCGAATGACGGCCGGTTCCTTTTTAAAGGCCGTCTGCAATGCGCGCAGCGCAGCTTCGCCAAATTTGGAATGTGGATCCGTGCGATACCACGGTCCGCTGTGACCGTCCGTAATCTCCATTGTGACACCCGGCGGCAGATGCTTCTCCAAATGCAGGTGAGCCACGCGCAAAATTTCCGCGCCGTCCTGATCCGGCACCAACCGGAATGTGACCTTGGCCATCGCGTGACTGGCGATCACAGTCTTGGTGCCCATGCCTTGATAGCCGCCGCCGATCCCGTTGATCTCCGCCGTCGGCCGTCCCCAGATTCGCTCGAGAGTGGAGTAACCCTTCTCGCCGAACAAAGCCGGAGCGCCCGTCTCCTGCAGGATCTCTTTGTCCGCATCGATTGGTAGTTTCCGCCATGCCTCGCGTTCCCAATCTTCCAAGGGCAGCACTTGGTCGTAGAAGCCTTCGATCGCGACGTGACCATCTGCGTCGTGCATGGTTGCGAGCAAGCGCGCGAGCGCCGTGATCGGATTGGCGACGGAGCCGCCGTAGACCCCTGAGTGCAGATCGATCCTGGCCGCCGTGATTTTCAATTCGAGCGCGGTCACGCCTCGCAGTCCGTAGCTCAAGGTCGGCTTTCCACGCGCAATCATCCCGGTGTCCGAAACCACGGCGATATCACTGCGCAGGGCGTCCCGGTTTTCGGTGAGGAATTGGGGGAGGCTTCCGCTGCCGATCTCCTCCTCGCCTTCGATCACGAAATGCAAATTTACCGGAAGATCGCCGCTTTGCTCGAGCGTCTCCTGCACGCCAAGAATGTGGGAAAGAATCTGTCCCTTATTGTCGGTCGAACCGCGCGCGAAAACGTAGCCATTCTTCAGCACTGGTTCGAAGGGTGGTGAATCCCAGAGTTCCAGCGGATCGGGCGGCTGCACGTCGTAATGACCGTAAATCATAACCGTCTTGCGACCGGGCTGATGTTTATTCTTTGCCCAGACCACCGGATGCCCGGGAGTCGGCACCAGTTTCGTTTCCAGGCCAATGGCGGTCAGCTTTTCGACGAGCCAATGCGCGCACTCCGCCACGTTGTCGGTATATTGGTCGTCGGTCGAGATACTCGGGAACCGCAGGAACTGAAAATAATCTTCAAGATGGTTCGCGCGCATGTCGTGATGTTAGACAGGTTCTGCGCGTTTTGCTATTGGCGCTAAATGTCTACCTCCTCGCCAATCGCCGCTTCTCCGGAAAATGCCGATGCCAGACTGGTGCGCGCGATCGGAGTTCCTGGTCTGGCAGCGAACATCATCAATACCACGATCGGCGCGAGCATCTTCGCGTTGCCTGCCGCGGTCGCGCTGAAACTGGGTGCAGCGGCGCCCGTCGCCTTCGTTCTTTGCGCGGTCGCGATGACTTTGTTCGTGACTTGCTTCGCGCTTGCCGGCAGTCGCGTGTCGCTAACGGGCGGACTTTACGCCTATGCGGAAATCGCATTCGGTCGCTACGTCGGATTCATCACCGGTTTATTCTTTTACATGACGGCGGTGCTGAGTGTCGCCGCCGTGGTTAACTTTTTTGCGGGCACCGTCGCCGCACTGATTCCCTGGCTCGGGGGCGACGTAGGCCGCATCGTTGTCATGCTGCTGGTTTACACCGTGCTGGCGGCAATCAACGTCCGCGGAGTTCGTGAAGGCGCAGGGGCAGTCGCGCTTGTGACCCTCGCAAAGCTCATTCCGCTCCTGGTCTTCGCTGCCATCGGTATTTTTTTCATCAAGGCAGATGCAATCGCATGGCCAGGCTGGCCGGGCACAAAGGCCGTGGGCGATTCTGTGTTGCTCTTGCTCTTTGCTTTCTTCGGCATCGAGGTGGCATTGATTCCAAGCGGTGAAGTAAAAAATCCGGCTAGCACAGTGCCGCGAGCGATCTATCTCTCCCTCGCGATTACGACCGTGCTCTACATTTTGATCCAACTCGTCGCGCAGGGAACGCTCGGGCCGAGCCTTGCCAACAAAAGCGTCGGACCACTCGCTGAGTCCGCCGCAACCTTTCTGGGCAATTCCGGCCGGCTGCTCTTGCTCGCGGGCGCGACGATTTCCGCATTCGGCTTTATCGCGAGCGATATCCTCAGTTCCCCGCGAATCCTTTTCGCGCTCGGCCGCGATGGCATCCTCCCGAAAAGCTTTGCGCACGTGCACGCCCGTTTCCGCACTCCTGACGTAGCAATCATCTTCTACACCGTCCTCGCTTTTCTGTTTTCACTGACGTCGACTTTCGAAGGTCTCGCCATTATGGCGAATGTCGCCGCGCTCCTGCTTTATATTGTGTGTTGCGCAGCCGCGTGGGAATTGATGCGCCGCGACGTACGGACCGAGAGTAAACCGTTTACCTTTCCGGGCGCGAAGATCGTGCCGATCGTTTCGGTCATCGCAATCATCTGGATTCTGGCGCACGCCACCTGGAAAGAGTTTCGCGTCGCGGGCA
>JACCXL010000388.1 GCA_013697015.1 Chthoniobacterales bacterium
CATTTGGGCATCAATGGCATGGCAAATTTTCCTCGTGCTTAAAGTTTAAACTTCCATCGGAGCGGGTGGCGGAGGTGCACCCTGCGGTGGCTCCACGGGCCCTTCTTCCTTTTTACACATCCAGCATTTCACGCCGATTTTCCCGTAGACTGTGTTGGCTTCGGCGAAACCGTAATCGATCGGCGTCCGCAACGTGTGAAGCGGGACTTTCCCTTCGCGATACCACTCCGATCGCGAAATTTCCGCTCCGTTCAATCGTCCTGAGCTGCGCAACCGAATCCCTTGCGCACCAAAATCCATCGCGATCTGCACCGCTTTTTTCATCGCGCGCCGGTAGGCGATGCGCCGCTCAATCTGCAGCGCGACGTTTTCCGCCACGAGCTGTGCATCGAGCTCCGGCGTCTTGATTTCCTGGATATCGATCTTGATCTGCTTCCCCTGCGCCATCTTCGAAATCTCTTCGGTCATTTTCTCGATCTCGGCGCCTTTGCGGCCGATCACGATCCCCGGACGCGCCGTGTGAATCGTCACACGAATCGAGTTCCAGGCGCGCTCGATAATGATTTTCGAGACGGCCGCAAACTGCAGCTTTTTCTTTACGTAATTCCGAATTTTGATGTCGCTGTGCAGAAACGCTGGCATCTCCTGGGGCGACGCATACCAGCGCGAACGCCAGTCGCGATTGACCGCAAGGCGGAAGCCGATTGGATTAACTTTCTGTCCCATAAATTATTCGTTCTGATCGGTGCGGCTGGTCAGATTTGGATCCGGTGCTGAGCCTTCGGCCGGCGCGTCCTGCTTCTTCGCCTTCGGAGCTTTCTTATTTCGGCTCTTGCCGCCGGTTTTCTTTCCACTTTTCTTCTTCTCGCGCGTTTTGATCTCGATCTCGTCCGTCAAGATGATCCGGATATGGCTACTGCGTTTCAGGATCCGACTGCCGCTTCCGCGCGCCCGGGTCATCATCCGTTTCATCGTCGGACCTTCGCCCACCGTCGCTTCCTTCACGACCAAGCCGTCAACCTTGAGGTTGGCGTTGTTCTCGGCATTCGCGACCGCGCTCTTCAGCGTCTTACTGATCATCGCGGCCGCCTTTTTGGGGCTGAACGCGACCACGTCGAGCGCTGCCGAAACCGGCAGGCCCTGAATAGCACGCGTCACCTCGCGCGCCTTAAACGCCGAAATCTTCGCGTACCGATATATCGATCGAACTTCCATTTATCTTGTAGCCACGGCTCTGTGAGCCGTGCCGCCTTTCATTTTAAAGTTACACTTTGGCGGGCATCGACCTGAAGCCGATCACCGACCTTTATCTTTTCTTTTCCCGAATCCATTTCCTGAACCACCGCCCCGCAAATTTTCTGCCGCACGTCCACCACGCGCAGTGTTGCGATTACTTTGTCGTCCCGCATCACACGCATCGGCATTCCCATCTTCACGCCCTGCTTCTCGCCCAGGTTTCCAACCACCAGCGACCATTCTTCCTTCACGCTAATCACGCTGCCATCCATCAGGCTTGGCTGCACTGAGTTGCTCTCGCCGCCATTCGCCCTTGCGATCAACTCATTCGTGCTCCGCAATTGCGCTTCCACTTCCATCCGAGCCTGCGCGTCCGCACCGGTCGAAGTTTTCAAGAGGTGCAACATCGCTTCCGTTAGCCGCAGCATCTGATCGCGATATTGCTCGCGTTCCTTCTGCAAAAGCTGCAGGTCGCTCACCGCACTGAGAAGCCGTTGCTCGAGTTTCGCGCGATCTTTACTGGCGCTATCGAGCCCGAGCGCTTCGGCGCGCAATTGCAGATCCGAATATTTACGGCGGAACAATTCCGCCTCAGCATTCGACTCCGCCAGGCTCTCAGTGAGTGTTTTAACCGACTCACGCTGCAACGACAGCTGCCGGCGCAGCTCCTCATTTTGCGAAAGCAAGCTCGCCGCCGTCACCTCCGTTTCGGCATTCAAAATTTTGGATTCCGTCAAAGAACTATTCCCCTCTGCCGCCAGCCCTCGAGCCAGCGTTACGCAGCCCACCAACACCAACTGCGTTACCCGATTTGCGACTCCTCGTTTCGCAACGAAAAACCCGCCGATGGGCCACGCAAAATTCACATTACTTCGTCACCTTCGCGGTGTGCGACCCGTGCTTCTTAAAGATCCGCGTCGGCGAAAATTCGCCCAGTTTATGACCGACCATGTTCTCCGTCACGAACACGGACGTAAAAGTCTTCCCGTTATGCACCATGAACGTGTGCCCGACAAAATCCGGCGTCACCATCGAACGGCGCGACCAGGTCTTCACCGGCTTCTTCACGCCTGAGTTGTTCATCTTGTCGATCTTCTCCAGAAGATACGGTTCGACGAAGGGTCCTTTTTTTAAAGATCTGCCCATAAAGTTAAATTGTGGATGAAGCAGGAAGGCAGGAACAATCTGGAAGCCAGGAGACCAGGATGGGTCTTCTGCTCTCGCATGATCTCGCTGATTTTGTGTGTCTCCTTCAAAGTTCTTTCCTGAGTTCCTGCTTTCCTAATTCTAAACTCTTCCTCCTGGCTTTCTGGCTTCCAGATTAAATCTCTGCTCCTACTTAGATTTTCGCCGATCCTGCATGATGAACCGGTCGCTCGGTTTGTGTTTCGAGCGGGTCTTGAAACCTTTGGCGAGCTGGCCCCATGGGCTCGTTAGGTGCTGACGTCCACCGCCGCCTTTGGATTTGCCCTGACCGCCGCCGTTGGGGTGATCGATCGGGTTCATGACCATGCCGCGCACATGCGGCCGGCGTCCCAGCCAGCGAGTCCGTCCGGCCTTGCCGCTCGTGACGTTCATGTGGTCGACGTTGCTGACTTGGCCAATCGTCGCGAAGCAAGTGTCGTGAATCCGGCGGATTTCGCCTGACGGCAGTTTCACGAGCGCGTAACCGGCTTCGCGGTTGCTCAAGGTTGCCTGCTGTCCGGCGCTGCGCGCGATTTGTCCGCCACGGCCCGGTGCGATTTCGATATTGTGGATACTTGAGCCGAGGGGAATCGCGCTCAACGGAAGCGAATTCCCGATCTCCGGCGCCGCCGCTGGTCCCGAGGTCACGCTGACGCCCGGGCGAAGACCATCTGGCGCGATGATGTAACTCATCTCGCCGTCGGCATACTTAATCAGCGCAATTCGCGCCGAACGGTTCGGATCATATTCAATGCCGACGACCTCCGCCGCCACGCCATGCTTCCGCCGTTTGAAATCAACCTTGCGATACTTTTGCTTGTGTCCGCCGCCGATATGACGCGACGTCAGCCGGCCATTGTTATTGCGGCCGCCGCTACGCGTTTTGACCTCTACGAGGCTCTTGTGAGGCTTCGACTTTGTGATCTCGTCGAAAGCAGGCAGCTGCTGGAATCTGAGGACCGGCGTCAGCGGTCTGAAAGTTTTTAGTGCCATAACAAATTAGACGAGGTCGATTTTGTCGCCTTCCTTCAAGGTCACGATCGCCTTCTTCCAATGCGCTTTGCGGCCGAAATCAGCGCGGCGTTCACGTTTCTTCTTGCCGGCGTAATTGCACGTGTTCACAGCCACGACCTTCTTGTTGAACAGCTTCTCGATCGCGTTCTTGATCTGAATCTTGTTTGCACGCGGGTTAACGCGGAACACGTATTTGTTCAGCTTCTCGCTCAACAGCGAAGCCTTCTCCGTCAGTGACGCGGTCTGGATGAGATCGTAGGGCTCGTTCATTCCCTTTTCATCCTTTGTGCGATCTGCTCGAGCGCGCCTTGTGTAATCAAAATTTTGTTGAACGCGAGCAACTGCTCGGTGTTCACTTCGCTCGCGGTCGCCAGCAGCACCGGCTTCACATTGCGCGCGGACTTGTAAGTCTTGTCGTCGAACGAATCCGAAATCAGCAGGACCTTGCGCGCGTCAGTCTGCTTCTTCAGCAGCGTGAGGAACCCCTTCGTTTTAATCTCTGTGACCGCGAATTTGTCGATCGTGAGCACGTCTCCGGCATTGATCCGCTCCGTCAGCGCTTTTTGGAACGCGAGGCGGCGAACCGTCTTGGAGACTTTCTTGGTGTAATCACGCGGTTTCGGACCGAACACAACACCGCCGCCACGCCAAATCGGCGACGACTTGTAACCGGCACGAGCACGCCCAGTTCCTTTTTGCCGCCACGGTTTCGCACCGGACAGATTCACGTCCGCTTTCGACTTCGTGTTCGCCGAACCGGAGCGACGCGCCGCACGCATGGCGACGACGACATCGTGCACCGCTTGCGTTCCGCGACCGCCTTCAATTAGCGTGATCTTCGCTTCCTTGGCTGCGTCTGCGGTTAAAACTTTCGCACTCATTTCGCGGCCTCCGTCGTCGCGGGTTTCTTGATTGCCGGTCGAACCACAACGTAGCTGCCTTTTGCCCCCGGGACCGCACCGCTGATCAGAATCACTTTTTCGTTCTCGCGGACCTGCACCACTTGCAGGTTTTGCACGGTCACCCGTTCGTCACCCATGTGACCCGGCATCCCCATGTTTTTCCAGATGCGTCCTGGCGTGGAACGGTTACCAACCGCGCCATTCCGCCGATGTGTTTTCGAACCGTGCGATGCGCCCTGGCCGTCGAAATTGTGCTTCTTCATCACCCCTTGGAAGCCTTTCCCTTTCGAGCGGCCGATCACATCAACCCAATCGCCCGGGGAAAATTGCGTGATGGCCAAATCGACCTCGCCCTCCGGCGCATCGGCCTCGAGCCGGAACTCGCGCACCAGCTTCTTCGGTTCCGAGCCAGCCTTGGTGAATCCGCCCATC
>JACCXL010000156.1 GCA_013697015.1 Chthoniobacterales bacterium
CCGCTGGGGTGTGAACTACATCTATGGCACGTGGCAGGTGCTGCGGGGCCTGCGCGCGATCGGCGAAGACATGACCCAGGATTGGATTCTGCGCGGTCGCGATTGGATCGAGAGCTGCCAGAACGAAGATGGCGGGTGGGGGGAAACCTGCGCTTCCTACATCAACGCCAATGTGAAAGGCAAAGGTGCCAGCACCGCTTCTCAAACTGCCTGGGCGGTCATGGGCATCTGCGCCTGTGGCGACCTGGCTCGCACCAGCGTTCAGCGCGGTTTGCGTTATTTGCTCTCCACGCAGAAGTCCGATGGCTCGTGGGAAGAGCCGCAAATCACCGGCACCGGTTTCCCGCAAGTATTCTATCTGAAGTACGACATGTACCGGCAGAATTTTCCGTTGTTGGCGTTTGCCACCTACGTCAACTACCGGAGCGGCCTCGGGCATCCGCCGAGCTTTCACCGTTCCGCGCGCGCGGCGCGCACGTAAAAAAACGGTTGTTCCCGCGCAAGTGCGGCGGAAAGTTCGGCATGGCCTACGAACTACCGAAGTTACCCTACGCTTACGATGCTCTCGATCCGCACATCGACGCGCGCACGATGGAGATTCATCACACCAAACACCACCAGACTTACATTACGAACGTCAATAATGCCTTGAAGGACAAACCGGAGCTTGCGGCCAAATCCGTCGAGGATCTGATTCGCGATCTCAGCGCTGTGCCGGAGGATATTCGGACCGTTGTGCGCAATAACGGCGGTGGCCACGCTAACCACACTTTTTTCTGGCAGATCATGGCGCCGAAGGCCGGTGGCAATCCATCGGGCAAAATCGCCGACGAAATCAACTCATCGTTCAGCAGCTTCGATGGGTTCAAGGAAAAATTCGCGGCCGCTGGTGCGGGGCGGTTCGGCAGCGGCTGGGCTTGGCTGATGAAGAACAAGAGCGGCAAACTCGAGATCATTTCCACTCCGAATCAGGATAGCCCGTTGATGGACGGCAACACACCGTTGCTGGGTGTCGACGTTTGGGAACACGCCTACTACCTCAATTATCAGAACCGCCGGCCCGATTACATCAAGGCGTGGTGGAATGTGGTGAACTGGCCGGAAGTGAGCCGTCGTTACGAAAGCGCGAAATAGCTCCGCATTGACTAACGAGTTAAGGCGCGACGATCGCCGGGACGGACTCGCTCGATTCGATGCTTAAAGTCGGCGGGACCGGAAGGCGGCCGCAGTCCGCGCGTGATCCGAAAGAATCGCGGCTACAAGGCGCCGCGCCCGCCGCGCCGATAGCTCAAACTGCCATGAGCAAAATGCGGAGTGCATCCGCATGCCGCTCGTCGCGCCGCAGAATGTGGCCGGAGATTTCGCGCGCGCAATTCCCGCTCTAACGACGGTTGCAAATGGCGGCGCCATCCGCGATCCGGCAGACGAAGGCGTTGGCCGGATGTCCAGATCGTGCCATGTATTTTTCGTTCATTTCCGCGGCGATGTTTTCTGCGCGCTCTGCGGCTACCAGCGTGACCGTGCTTCCACCGAATCCGCCGCCAGTCAGCCGCGAACCGAGCACTCCTGACAAACTCTGCGCCGTCTGCACGAGCGCATCGAGCTCCGGTGTGCTGTTTTCAAAATTCATCCGCGAACTCTCGTGCGAAGCATTCATAAGCTTGCCGACCTCCGCGAGATCGTCGCGTCGCATGGCACACACCGCGCGCCAGACACGATCGTTTTCACCGACAATGTGGCAGGCCCGTCGATACAAAACTGGATCCATTTCTCCGCGCGCCGCATCCAGCGCAGCGGGTGAGATATCATGGAGGCTGTTTGCGCCGAGCGCGGTGGCGGCTGACGAACATTCTTCGCGCCGTCGGTTGTATTCGCCCGCGATGAGACTGTGTTTGTTTCCTGAATTCGCGATGACGAGCGCAAAGCCGGCTCGGAACGCGAGCGTTTGCACTTCTTCCGTTTGGAAATCCAGATAAACTAGGTGCTCGGCCCGTCCAAAAACCGACGTCGCCTGATCGAGCAGACCAGAGCGGACCCCCACGAACGCGTTCTCGGCCTTCTGGCACATTCTTGCCAGCGCCAGCGGGTCCATCGCGCTTCCGGTCAGGCGGAGGAGAAAGTACGCGGTCGCGACTGCGAAAGCGGCGGAACTGGAGAGTCCCGCACCGATCGGAAGATTTCCGGAGACGCTCGCTTCAAATCCATCGAGCTCGTATCCTGCGCGGATGTACTCCTGTACCACGCCGAGCGCGTAGTTGACCCAGCGCTGTTCCTTCTGCGGTTCAATCGCGTCGCGCCGAATCTCGAAACTGCCTTCCGCAGATTTCAGGCGGATTATACCGTCGGCGCGTTTCTGACCTGCAACCGTCACGCCGCGATCGATCGCGGCTCCCAGCGCGACTCCCTGATTGTAATCGGTATGATTGCCGAGCAGCTCGACGCGCCCCGGCGCGCATGCTAAAACGGAGCTCACAAGCGCGCGGGCGGAGGAGAGCGGGTGAAGGGAATCGAACCCACTTTACCTGTGAGAAAAGACGTGCTCGGATTTCGCTATACAATATCGGTCGTTCGCCATTGCTTCAAAGACCCTTTGCGCCGCTGACATCTTCAGGCCACAACTCCACGTCATCAAACTGCCCGCCGCACCCCCGCAGCGAACTGTCGTTTTTCTTGGGACCCGGTTCTTGCTGACGGCTAAGGCACCAGCTCAATGTATCAAAAATGGTGCTAATGCGCTCGTTAGCAACACAACCGGCGACGGCAACACGGCTAATGGTGTCTTTTGCGCTCGGCGTCGTGGTGGAGTCACCCTGAGTTGGTCACGCCCGCTCAATGGCCAAAGCAACACCTTGGCCAACACCCACGCATAGACTCACCAGGGCACGCGACTGTTGCTGCCTGCGCAAAGCGTAGGCAGCAGTCATCACCAAACGCGCACCGCTGGCGCCGAGCGGATGCCCGAGCGCTATCGCGCCACCGTTACCGTTGATATGCTCAGCATCGTCGGCCAATCCGAGACTACGCGTACACGCGAGCACCTGGGCGGCGAAGGCTTCATTAATTTCGATGCGGTCGAAGTCGCCGAGGCGCAGGCCGGTCCTGGCCAATAGTCTGTGGATCGCCGACACCGGCCCGATTCCCATGACCCGCGGAGCAACGCCGGCCGCTGCCATGCCGATGACGCGGGCCAAGGGCTGCAAGCCATGTGTGTGCAGCGCTGCTGCCGACCCTAGCAGCAGGGCGCAGGCGCCATCATTCAAGCCGGAGGCATTGCCTGCGGTGATGCTGCTGTCGGCACCCAATAGGGGTTTGAGTTTGGCCAACTGCGCGGGCGTGACGTCGGGGCGCGGATGTTCGTCTTCACTTACGGTAATGCTTTCCATGCCCTGCGCCACCCGCACGGGCGTAATCTCCTCGGCTAGCCAGCCCTGCGCTTGTGCGTGCGCGGTGCGCTGTTGGCTGCGCCAAGCATAGGCGTCCTGGAAGGCGCGCGAAATGCCGTGCTCGCGGGCTAAGTTGTCAGCGGTTTGAGTCATGGAATCGACGCCATAGCGCGCCTGCATCGCCGAGTTGATGAAACGCCATCCGAGAGTGCTATCCTCGAGTTCTTGTTCGCGACCGAAGGCGGTGTCGGCC
>JACCXL010000022.1 GCA_013697015.1 Chthoniobacterales bacterium
CGGCGCGAGCGACATCAGCGACCTCCACAGCCGGCGCGGTGGCGTTTTTCGCTCCGAGGACGGCGGAGAAAAATGGATTCGAACGAGTTCGATAAACCCGCGCTCCTTTTATTTTAGCCAGATCCGGATCGACCCTTCCAACGATCAACGCGTTTATGTTCTCGGATTCGCGTTGCTCGTCTCCGACGACGGCGGCAGAAATTTCCGGGAAGATCTTTCCGAAAAAGTTCATCCCGACTGCCATGCTCTCGCGATTCAATCCGGCAGCGCGCCAGCCCCGAAGCCCGCGAAACCTGAAGACAAGGGCAAGCCACCGAAGCCGCCAGTCTCTCAGCGTCTCTTGCTCGGGACAGATGGCGGGGTTTACCAAAGTTCCGCGGCGGGAAAAGCCTGGGATCATCTCAACAAAATTCCGGCGGGCGAATTTTACCGTGTGACGCTCGACGATTCGCGTCCCTCTTACCGGGTCGCGGGCGGCTTGCAAGATAATGAAAACTGGGTCGGGCCGAGCGGGACACAAACGAAAGAAGGCATCCGTAACTCCGATTGGACGGCCCTCGCCGGCGGCGATGGTTTCTATGTCTTGTTCGACCCGACGGATCGCGACACCTTCTATGCGGAGAGTCAGGGAGGCGCAGTCCATCGCATCAACCTGCGCAATGGCGAACTGCGAGAATTGCGGCCACAACCCGCGGAAGGTCAGCCGAGCTATCGCTTCCATTGGAATTCGCCGCTGATCGCCAGCCGGCACAAGCCCGGCGTGATCTATCTCGCAGGCAATCGCGTTTTTCGTCTGACCGATCGGGCCGAACATTACGCTGCCATTAGTCCAGATCTCACCCAGAACGACCCCGCGCGAACTACTGCGACAGGCAGCGGCGCGGAAAATTTCGGAGTGGTTTACTCACTCGCGGAATCACCGGTGCGCGCCGGAATGTTGTGGGCTGGAACGGACGATGGGCGTCTGTGGGTAACTGCCAACGACGGCGCCAACTGGTCGGAGCTGACGGCGAATCTGCCGGAGCCGGTGCGCGGACAATGGATCGTGCGGATCGAACCCAGTTCAACCGACGCGAACGTCGCCTACGTGGCTACCAACGCGTATCGCGCAGGCGATGATCGGCCGAGCATCGTCCGCACAGGCGACGGCGGCAAAACATGGCAGAATGTGGCCGGAGACCTCCCGCTCAACGGCCCGGTCGAAGTCGTACGAGAAGATCCGGTCAACCCGAGGCTGCTTTACGCCGGGACGCATTTTGGCTTGTTCGCGTCTTTCGACCAAGGAGGTCATTGGATCAAAATCGGAGATATGCCACCGGTGCGCGTTGATGATTTGCAGATCCATCCGCGCACATCCGATCTGGTCGTTGCCACCCATGGTCGGAGCATCGGGGTTCTCGATGACATTCGTCCGTTGCGCGAACTCACGCCGGAAATCGCCGCCAAGAGCGCGCATCTTTTTAGCGTGCGTCCCGCGACTGGCGCCTATCTCCTGCCGGGATTCGCGGACTGGAACGGCAAAGGCGTTTATCGGGGTCAAAACCCGCCCGATGGCGCCGTCTTCACCGTCTGGATAAGAGAGTTTACGGGCGACGAAATTAAAATCGCCATCGCGAACGCCAATGGCCAACCGGTCGCCAATCTCAAGTCTCCGGGCGTGGCGGGAATGACGCGACTGAACTGGGATTTGCGGCCGAGCGAAGATCTGACGACCAAATACGGCGGCGATGATCCGAAGAAATTGCTGCCCGCGGGGGATTACACGGCAGAACTTGCGTTTGGAAAAGAGAAGACGAAGCAGACGTTCCACGTTGACATCAGCGAAGGCATAACGCCGCGTTAGATTAAGCCAAATCCATCGCGTGATGCGGCGTGACTCAGTAACCTAAGTGATCCCGCCGGCCTACGCGATTATTTGTCGTTAGGCGAATGCTCTTTCGCGCGTCACCTCCGCCATGAACGTCGCGATCGTCGGCGGTGGGCCAGCGGGGTTGCGGGCCGCGGAAGTGGCTGCTGCCGGCGGCGTTTCGGTAACGGTCTTCGACGCGAAGCCTTCCGTCGGCCGGAAGTTCCTGGTCGCCGGGCGTGGCGGATTGAACCTGACGAATGGAGAGCCGCGGGAGGGATTTGCGCAACGCTATGGAGAGCCTAACGAGCGTTGGGATTCCCTGCTCGGAGAATTTGACTCCGAGGCGCTGCGCACGTGGGCGGCGACGCTCGGAGTTGAAACCTTCGTCGCGAAGACTGGCCGCGTGTATCCGCGCGAGATGAAATCTGCGCCACTATTGCGTCGCTGGGTGCAGCGACTGCGTGACGCTGGTGTGGGGTTTGCCATGAATCACCGCTGGATCGGACTGCGGCGCGACGATCAACTCGCACTGGATTTCGAGACTGCGAATGGCCGCGTCACCGCGAAGGCTGATGCAGTCGTGCTTGCTCTCGGCGGAGGTTCATGGCCGCAGACCGGTTCCGACGGTACATGGGTTCCCGTTTTGTCACGTTTGGGTGTTCAAGTTGCTCCTTTGCAGCCCGCCAATTGCGGATGGGAGACTGCATGGCCCGAGCCGGTTCTCATTCTCGCCGAGGGCAAGCCGCTAAAAAACATCGTTGCACGCGCCGGCAGCGCGGAGGCTGTTGGCGAACTGCTCGTGACGAGATACGGACTCGAAGGCGGCGCCATTTACCAACTCGGTCCTGCTTTTCGCGAGATGCCAAAAGCGACGATCATAATTGATTTCAAGCCGTCGTTCACGATTGAGCAGCTCGTGGCAAAGCTTGGCCCCGTTCGCCGCAACCTCCTCCCAGAAGCCCGAGTGCGATGGAAGTTGAGTGATGCCGCCTTCGCAATTATGCGCGCATCGGCCGACGAGCGATTATTCGCCTCCGCCGCGGACGTCGCGGCGGCGGCGAAAAACTGCGCCGTCCGTTTGTCGCGCCCGCGTCCTCTTGCGGAAGCGATCTCCAGCGCGGGCGGCGTTCTTTGGAAAGAGTTGAACGACGCCCTAATGATTCGCCGAATTTCCGGTGTGTTCGTGTCCGGCGAAATGATCGACTGGGAAGCGCCGACGGGTGGCTATCTGATACAGGGGTGTTTCGCCACTGGCACGCGCGCTGGTCGCGGTGCGCTCGAGTGGGCACGATCACACTCGTGAGAAGAGCGTGTCGCTTCCAAATTCGCTTAACGCAGCCGGCCATATTTTTTCAAGGTTTCCCGCAGCCGATCGTGCGGCAGAGCATCCACGTGATGGCCATCGCGACCCGTCATGCTTTGATTATTGACCAGCGCATTCACGATCGCTTCTTCGACCGACTGGACGGTAGCAATGAAGATTGGATCCATTCGGTCGTTAGGCACAGTCTCGACGGAATGCGTCGGCTGGGACGGATCGCTGGCGTGCTGATTGGCGGTGGAGAACGCGAGGAAGAGATCGCCGGAGCCATTCCCGGAGACGCTGCCGGTGCGCGCCAATCCCATGCTGGCGCGGCGGGCGAGACGCTTCAACTGGTTGGGCAAGAGTGGCGCGTCGGTCGCGATCACGATGATGATCGAGCCAGTGTCCTGACTGTAAACCGCATTTTCGGGGATCTCCTTCCCGACCGGAACGCCAGCGATCGCGAGGTCGCGACGTCTGCCGCAGTTCGCCTGAACGAACGCGGCGACCGTGTACAATGGAGCTGCGGGCGCGGCCTTGTCTTTCATGTCGATGACGCGCGAGGCGCTGCCGTTTCCCCCTTTGAACTCGTAGCAGATCATCCCCGTGCCGCCGCCGATGCTCCCCTCCGCGACGGGGCCACCTTTCGCGGTATCGAGTGCGTGCATGACGTCTGCGGGTTTTACGTGAAAGCCATTGATGTCATTGAGGTATCCGTCCCATGTCTCCGCGACGACTGGCAGGCTCCACGAGAAACCGGTGGGATCGGGCGGACCATGCGCGACACGCCAGGCGATGACGGCGTCGCGCGCAACCCCGACGCTATGGGTGTTCGTGATCACGACCGGGCCTTCCAGAAACCCGCTTTCATCGACCCAGGCAGTTCCGGTCATCTCGCCGTTTCCGTTCAAGCTGAAGTAGCCGGCGTAAACCGGATCGTCGAATGACTCCGGGCCGCGCGGCAGAATTGCGGTGACGCCGGTTCGCACCGGGCCTTTGCCGGCCTCGAGCTTACCTTCGCCGCGGATCAACGTCGT
>JACCXL010000051.1 GCA_013697015.1 Chthoniobacterales bacterium
GCTTTGCGACGCATCTGCTGATGGGCGGGACGGACATCAGGACGGTGCAGGAGTGGTTAGGTCACAAGGATGTGTCGACAACGATGATTTACCTGCACGTATTGAACAGGCCGGGCGTGGGAGTGAAGAGTCCGCTCGATTGACCCGCGAAGCGCGGAGAGATGTTTCCGCTTCGCTCAAAACATGACAAGCGCAGTGATGATACGCGACTAATGTTCCTGCTGGAGGTCGGTGCGGAATAAGCGCGCGGTCTTAGCCGCTTCCTTGATCATCAGATTGCCGGCCACAAGCCGGTCGATGCCACCGGTGAAGCCGCGGAAGGGAGCGGAGGCGAAGTCGATCTGCCAAACGAGCGTTCCGTTCGCCTGCGGGATTAATTCATAGAGTGTAACGGAGAAAAAATAGGTATCGCTCGTGTAATAGGTGCAGTCCGCCAGTTGCCATGACCCGGCGCCTTTTTGCGCGGTGATAAATCCGGCGTGCAGGTTTGTGTGCCCGCGCACGTTCGCCGCCTCCCAGTAAGGCACGATCGCGTCCGCGACTGGTTGACCAGCCACGAAAGGTGCGCGCTTCGTCAGGCCTGCGAAACGGGCGACGATTCTCGGCGCCATTTGCAGCAGGCTGGTGAATTCAGCCCGGGCTGCGATCTCCTGATTCCCCGCGCGATAAGAGGGGAGCGCGTCCAGCGCCCCCGTCGCGACGGCCCCGTCGCGCGCGCGCAAGATTTTGCGCCAGAATTCGGTCGCCGGCGCCGCGCGCTCGCCCGCCGGGACAGACTGCGCGTTGGAACGTTCACTGGCCGTGAGATGTAATTCGTCACTCGAAGGGTTGGGCAGCCGGCTCGTGCGGTCAATTAACCAGCGGTCGCCGGCGTGCGCCGGATCGAGCCGCAAAGCCTCCCAGGAATTGGCGGGAGCGGGCCAGCGGTATTCGCGCAACGTTGTGATTTCCAGCTGCGCGTGGTTGCTCGGGTTCCAATGCAGAAGTTTGTTTCCTGCCACCTCGACCGAGGCGTGCACTAAATAAAGAGATTCTGCGTAGACGCCGCGTGGAAAATTGCCCAGCGACCCGCGCGCGTTAAGGACCTCGCCGTGTTCGAGCTGGGCCGGGTCGAAAGCGGGAAGGTTTGAGACTACTCTAATCTCATCCAGGCTCGCCGCCGCCGCTCTGCTCAAACCACAGAGCAGAAGAGATGCGGCAAGGCAGAGCAAACCGCAACGCGGTTTCATGTCGTCAGGACGAGATACGATTTAGAACCGGGCGTTGAACTCGAGCCGCAGGTAGGGAGCTGGATCTGTGGTGTAGCGCTTGTCCGCGCGCTCGAAATTGAAGGTCCGCTCGATCGCGTAACCGCCGCCAAGATCCACGGAAAACATGTTTGCCGGAGAATAGATCAGCCCGGCGCCGACGCGGTATTCGGAGTAATCAACTTCGGCATTACTGAGCCGGGCGGGACGGATGATATTATTCGGGTCGGTGCGAAAAGATCCGCCGACAAGCTCGCCGCCGCCCCAGAGCTGCAACGCTTTGGTTGGCGAATAAATAATCCGTGGCTCGGGCAGCAGCGCGGAGATCTTCCATTGCTCGTTGGGCTCCCAAATGATTCCGCCGATCGGCAGCACCGGCAGGCGGCCGCGCAGGAAGGAAACATTTGCGCCGACGAAGAGATACAGCTTGTCGGGCTGCAGCACGAAGATGCGGCCACCGGTAATGGGCGCGTCAAAGGTGGCGATGCCGATGCGATCTTCCGTGTAGAATCCGGGTCTCACGGAAATGAATGCGCCCACATCTTTGCCGTGCATGTAATCGAGACCGATGACGCCGGAGAAAGCCTGAAGATGATCGGGCAGCGGGGCGGAGCTCTGACCGAAATCGAAGCGTTCGTAGGCAAGTCCGAGATGCAGGTAGAGATTCCCGCTCAGGAGAAAGCGATGGCCATAATCGGCTTGGAAGTGAAAGGCGTCCTGCTCTCCACGATCGCGCCCGTCAGTCAGGTTGCTCTCGAAAACGTAGCCACTTTCAAGATCGAAGATATTGAGCGGGACCGGTGGCAGCGGGGTCGCTGCAGGAGTGTCCGTGTTGTAACGCTCTGCGGAGCCGGCGCGGGCGACCGCCGAAAGGGCGAGGAGAACGAGGAAGAGGGCAGCGAGTTTTTTCATGTCAGTGAAGGAGTCTAAGCGAAATCGGGCGCGCCGCGCAATTCGGATGCTGCAGGCTCAGGCAGCACAATCGTTTGGTCAATCGTCATGAGCTGAAGTTTAACCACAAGCCGGAGAGTCTCGAGACTGGAATGAAAAGCGCAAGTTAGCCGGCAGAGCCGGAAAAGTCCCGAAGTGTGTGGTGAAGGCGTAGTCGCTTGGAATATCGCGGGATGTTTCGACTTCGCTCGACGTGACAAAGGCGGTAGCGTCGACCGATAAGCGATGAACGCCGCTGAACAACATCTGGGGCAGACCGATCCGCGCTTTGCCGCGCTCATCGCGCGTTCCCGAAAGTATGACATCATCCCGCGAATGGTCGCGAGCCCTTTCGATTCGCTCGCCGAGTCGATCGCCTATCAACAACTGAGCGGGAAGGCCGCTGCCACGATCTTTGGACGGGTGCGCGCGCTTTATCCCGGTCGCAAGAG
>JACCXL010000079.1 GCA_013697015.1 Chthoniobacterales bacterium
GCCGACATCGGTGCCCTTCGCCTTGCCGTCGACGCACCACACCAGGCGCGTGTAACTGGGCAAATCGTTCGGGTGAATCGGCTGAGCCGACCCGAGGGTAACGAAATATCCGCTGTTCTTGTATGGACTCTGACTTTCGTTGCGGAATTCGACGTTCATCTCGACGACGAAATTGTCTTTCTTCTCAGCGCTGGGGGCGAAGGCGAACCGTTTGACTACGCTGACTCCCGCCGCGCCCGACTGGCTAAACTGGACGCCTCCCTCGGTCGCAGGAGAGATTGCGAATTCGGGCAACGCGGGAGCTGCTGGATTCTCGATGAG
The DNA here is from genome assembly GCA_013697015.1 of Chthoniobacterales bacterium. Lineage (GTDB taxonomy): Bacteria > Verrucomicrobiota > Verrucomicrobiia > Chthoniobacterales > UBA10450 > JACCXL01. The sequence continues at coordinate 322 of JACCXL010000079.1, forward strand.
CGCGCCGATCGGCGTGCGATCAGCAGCGTTGAGCACCACTTTTTGTCCTTTTTCCGCGGCATGATTGACCAACCGGGCTTCGCTGATCGCGCCGCCGCGGTTGGTTAGGCGCAATTCGACGTCGGCGTTGCGGAGCGTCTCCGTTTTCTCCACGTACGCCGCAGCCGACTGCGGCGCGGGAGACGACGCCGGGAGCGCGGACCCGCTGGCGAGAGCGCTAGCGGATGGCGACGGACTCGCCTGATTCGGAGGCGTGGGCGACGGCATCACGATCGCCGGCCGCGGCGGAGGCGCATGCGTCGTCATGTAAACCTGCCAGCCGATCAGTCCCAACACGCAAAGGGTGACTGCAATCCATGCTTGGCGATCCATACAAGATTCCGAAACGATTATTCACAGACGAATGCGGCGGGCGCGGCCGGTCGCGACATTGAGCGGGACGGTACCGGATCGTGCCCGTGTCCGCCCCACGGTTGACAACGCGCAATCCGGCAAAGCCCGAGCCATGAGCCGCGCAGTGCGCCATGAGCCTCGATCGCCTGTAAAAAATACGACGAACACGTCGGTTCAAACCGGCAGCCGCCGGCGGGTCCGTTCAACCAGGCGAGAGCCGGCGACAGCGTTACTTGATAGACTCGAATCAGGACGCGAATCAGTCTGGCCATCGGGCCGCTAGAATAGAAGCGCGGGTAGCGAGGCGCAACCACTCATCTTCCAACGCGCCGAGACCCACGCGCGCTGCGGCCGGCCGGGCGACTACCACCAACCATACCCCGTCGCGCAGTTCGCCCTGATGACGGCGGACTATTTCCCGGAGCTGACGCCGGATTCGATTTCGAACAACGGCGCCACCGACTCGTTTCGAGGTCACAAAACCAGCGCGAAAGCGAAGCGAGTCTGCGACCACTAACGCGCCCAAGGTCAGCAGCCGGCCTTTTTCTGTCCGACCGTCCCTTTTGACCCGAACAAACTCGGCTGGACGCGTCAGCCGGCGCGCGCGCGGAAAATCGAGATCAGCGCAGGCGCTCAGAGGAGAATTCCAGTGCTGGCGAGCCGATCAGCCTTCACCCGGTTGCACGCAGTGAGTCAAGCCCGGGGAGCGAAAAAAAGTCTTCCCGCAGACGAGCCGCGGGAAGACTTTCACGAACCGAAATCAGCTCCGGATTACGGAGTCGGTGAAGACGTCGTTGTGCTCGTCGATTCTGAGGTGCTGCTCGAACCGGACGCAGGGGTCGCGGTTGCGTTCGTCGTGTTCGTGGTAGAGCTCGAGGAACTTGAACCGCCGCCCGCCGGGGACGGATTCACAACGGTTGTGTTGTTCTCGGTTTTAGAACCGGGCGACGCGCCAGGAGCCGTCGTTTCGGTCTTTTGCTCACATGCCACGAGAAGCGCGGCGCCAGCTAGGATGCAGATATATTTCTTCATAATGTGGTTGGAAGACCCACAGTGGGTCAAAGCATGATTCGGAGCAAGGCGTGATTTCGGCCTTGCGGAACTTTTATCCGCATCGGGTCCCGCCACTTGCGCCAAGCGTCCGTTACGCCGCTAGCGGCGCTTCGTACCTCAACCCGTGCGCTTCTGCCACGGCCTGGCAGGTGAGCCGTCCATCCCGGGTGTTGATGCCGCCGGCCAGAGCTGGTTGCTTCTTGCAAGCCCCTTCCAGCCCGAGATCTGCGAGTAATTCGACATAACGGGCTGTCACATTTGTCAGTGCCTGAGTAGACGTGCGCGCGTAGGCCGCGGGCATGTTTGCGACGCAGTAATGAATGACGCCTTCCTCGACGTAAACCGGATCGAGGTGTGTCGTCGCGCGCGATGTTTCCACACAGCCACCCTGATCGATCGCGATGTCGACCAGAACGCTGCCGTCCCGCATCTTGCGCAACATTTCGCGCGTGATGAGTTTCGGAGCCTTTGCGCCAGGGACGAGCACGGCGCCAATGAGCAGATCCGTTTTCGGCATTAACTCCATCAGGTTTGCTTCGTTCGAAAACAGGGTCGAAGCCCGCTGCATCGTGAGATCGAGGAAACGCAAGCGTTCCAAGTCGACGTCCAGAATCGTGACGTCGGCACCAAGGCCAACCGCCATCCGGGCCGCATTCACACCCGAAGTGCCGCCGCCCAGGACGACCACGCGTCCGCGCAACACACCCGGAACTCCGCCGAGCAGGACGCCGTTGCCGCCATTGTGTTTCGCGAGGTAATACGCTCCCATCACGGTCGACATGCGACCGGCGATTTCGCTCATCGGCTCGAGCAACGGCAGTTTTTTCCCTACCTGAATCGTTTCGTAGGCGACGCCAGTCACGCCCGAGGCGAGCAACGCTTCGGTCAGCGGTTTGCTCGCGGCCAGGTGCAGATAAGTGAAGAGGATCTGTCCCTTCCGCAGCAGCGCGTATTCAGATTTAAGAGGCTCCTTCACCTTCACGATCATTTCCGCCTCCCGAAAAAGATCCGCCGCCCTTTCGATAATCTTAGCGCCCGATTTTACATACAGCTCATCGGGGTAACCGGAACCGACGCCGGCGCTCTTTTCCACGAGGACGGTGTGTCCGCGGCGAGTCAATTGGGAAGTCGTGGAAGGCAGCAGCCCGACGCGATTTTCCTGTTCTTTAATCTCCCTGGGGACGCCGATAATCATTGAGGAAGTGAAGAGTGACTAGTGATTCGTGACAAGCGAGAACCTCGAGGACACGCTTTTTCTCGTCATTGATCACTTGTCACTAATTAAGTGACGGATCATCTGGCGCGGCGGCCAGCAGTTTGAACCATGGGCCGAGTCCGCGCATGATCTCGAACCAAAGTTTCGGCAAACGCTCCGGCGTTAGCACTTCGCGTGTCGGCTTTTGCAAAATCCAGGCCTTCTGTCGCATCTCGTCTTCGAGTTGCCCGGCACTCCAGCCCGCGTACCCCACAAAAGCACGGATCGAAGTTGGATCGTGCTCCGCCCGCTCGTGCGCTTCATCGACTCCGACATTGTGGCTCAACTTCAGACCCGCCGCTGATTCCCATTCGAAGGCGGCGAACATCAACTGATTCTTCCCCACCGGTCCGCCGAGAAACACCGGAACGTCGGCCAGACCGTCGGGCGGCGTTTCACTCACCAAATCCGAAACCTGTTTATCAAGCGGTCGATTAAGGATTACGCCCATCGCGCCCTCTTTTGCATCGTGCGCCGAGACGAACAACACACTCCGGCGGAAATTTGGATCGATCAGGTTCGGATGAGCCACGAGAAGCGAGCCAGCGAGATTCAGCGGAATCCCTTGTCCCATTTCGCGCATAACGAAAATTAAGTGCGCGCTCGCCTCTTGCGCAAGCCACACTTGGTTCGGTCTCAAGCTAGACGCGCCGCAGCTGGCCCTCCTCCAAGCGAAGTGTGGGTCCGGCCGGCGCCTGCTCTAGCCACTGCATCGAAGTCGCGGTCACGAGCTTTTGCGCTTCGGCCGGGAGGTGCGCCAGCAAATGATTTCGCCGTGTCGGATCTAGCTCGCCGAATATGTCATCAAGCAAAAGCAATGGAGCTGGCCCGCCCTCGCTCGAGAAGATCTGCGCCTGCGCCACCTTCAACGCCAGCGCGATGGTCCGATGCTGGCCCTCCGACGCGAACTGATTTGCCGCCATGCCGTCAACGAACAAGATAAGATCATCGCGGTGCGGACCGACAACGGTCTGCCGCAAGCGCAACTCCTCCCAGCGCGACTTCGCCAAGCTCGTCGCGAAGTCATCTCCGGTGCCGGCCAGATAACGTAACCCGAGCTTTTCGCTGATGCCGCTGATGGCGCGATGCGCCGCGCTCGCCAAAGGGATTATTCGTCCCACCAGTTCCCGACGCAGACTGGTTAATCTCGTGCCGTGCTCCAGCAACAACGGATCGTAAGCCGCGAGCGCGGAAATTCCGGGATGCGCAGATTTCAGAAGTGCGTTCCGGGAGCGGAGGACGCGTTCGTACGAGCGGAGCGCCGGCCGGTAGAGCGGTGTAATCTGCGCGCCCAAAAAATCGAGGTAGCGGCGCCGCGCTTCTCCGGTTCCGCGCACCAGTTCGATGTCCGTGTTGGCGAATGAAACGACGCGCGCGAGCCGCAGATATTCCGCAGCGCTGCGTTGCTCGAGCTTATCGAAGGTGAGCTTTCGGCGCAACGCGCTGTAGCGAAATTCGAGCCCGTGTTCGTCGTACAGTCCGGAAACGGCGAAGGATGAGTGACCGCGCCGGACTACAGGCGCCAGGCTCGCGCTTCGTTGCGATTGCAATCGCAAGAGCACGCACGCCGCCTCCAGAATGGTCGTTTTCCCTTGTCCATTCGAGCCCAGGAAAAAGTTGAACCCAGGGTCAAGCGAAACGCGCAGAGCCTCGAAGCAACGAAAACTACGCAGGTGCAAATCGGAGAGCACGGCTCACTTCTCACGCTGAGCGGCGACGATGCAACTGCTTCGGGTGAAAATCGATCACCGGCACGGTGCTTTACGTAAAAAGTTGTTGCGACGATGGGTGCTCGCGACTACTAG
>JACCXL010000165.1 GCA_013697015.1 Chthoniobacterales bacterium
ACGAGCGGTCGATTATTACGCCGGTGAGGACGAACGAGACTGAATCCGCCGTTTTCGCTTAACCCAGAAAGGGTCCTGCTTCCGGTGCTGTGTCCGTAACCACCGTGGGCGGCTCCGCGTTGCGCAGGTCCGCATCGGAACGGCTCGGAGTTTCGCGGCGCTCGATGCGAGTCGAGAGAGCCATGGCAAGGAAAAGAAGGCAACCGGCAAGAAACCAGGGCGCGCCGGGAAAAACCCACTGCCGACGCGCGTCGATAAAGTACGCAAATGTCAGCGTAAAGACAGAGGGACCAATGAGGATCGCGACCGAGCGCAAACTGCTGATCGCGCCCTGCAGCTCGCCCTGTTCGCGATCGCTCACTCGATGGGTCATCATTCCTTGAGCGGCCGGCCCAGAGATTCCCCACATCGAGATCACCGGGATTGATCCCATGAACATCGTGCCGGTCCGGGCCAGTCCGGCCAGAAACATGCCGACTCCGCCAAAAAGCTGGCCGATGTAAAGCGTTCGCCGTTCCCCGATCCGGGCGACGATCACGCGCACGAGCACGCCCGAAATAAGCACAGACATCGCGCCGACGAACGCGAGCGACGTGCCGACACTGCCTGCCGTCCACGCGTAGCGATAAATGGAATAGAGCGCCCAGACCTCGAAGACTTCGTGCGAAAGATAACCAATGAATTGAATCGTCGCGAGACGGAACAATTCCGGGTGTGACCGAAGAAGTATGAGCGCACCGAGCGGATTCGCGCGGCGCAAAGCAAACGGTTTCCGGCGATCGCGCGGGAGCGATTCGGGGACGAACAGAAATCCGTAGAGCGCGTTCAGGAGGCTTAGCCCGCTTGCCACCCAAAACGGCAATCGCGGATCGGCGTTGCCGAGAATCCCGCCCAACGCCGGACCGAGCACAAAACCCACCCCGAACGCCGCGCCAATCATGCCGAAGGCTCCGGCCCGCTTTTCCTTCGGCACCACGTCGGAAATGTAGGCCGTGGCCGTGCTGATGCTCGCGGCGGTGATGCCTGAAATGACACGCCCGAGAAAGAGCCAGCCGATCGTCGGGGCCAGCGCCATCACCACATAGTCGAGACCGAGTCCGAGATTCGAAAGCAGCACGATCGGGCGGCGGCCGAAACGATCCGACAGAACTCCGAGAACGGGCGAGAAAATAAACTGCATAAGCGCGAAAACGGTCGCGAAAACTCCGAACCATTTCGCGGCGGTCGCAGCGTTTCCGCCCACGAACTGCAAGACGAGTTTGGGCAGCACCGGCGCGATCAATCCGATCGCCAGCATGTCGAGCGTAACGGTGACCAGGATGAAAACGGCAGCGGCTTTGCGGGCTTTCATCGATTGGTCGTATCAGGTAGATGAAGATTCGGCGGCACGAATCCTAAGTTGTACCTGGCTGAGATGACGACAGAGAAAAACGAAAGCGATTATGTGTTGGGGACGCACGACGAGGAGGTCGCCCGGCTCGGATTGCAGCATCGCATCTGGCGCTCAGTCGTACTCGACTGCTGGCGGCGGGCGGGCATCGGCCACGGTGCGCGCGTTATCGACGTCGGTTGCGGTCCGGGTTATGCCACCGTGGATCTGGCGGAAATCGTCGGTCGAGCCGGGGAAGTGCTGGCGATCGAACGTTCCCCGCGCTTCCTCGAAGTCGCACGGCAGGCCTGCGGGGCGCGCCGCCTAACGAACGTGCAATTTCGCAATGCCGATTTGATGGAACAAGAGATCGGCGCGATCGAGTTCGACGCCGCATGGTGCCGTTGGGTCGCATCGTTCGTGTCTTCCCCGGCTCTCCTCGTGCAACGAATTGCGCGCTCGCTACGTCCCGGCGGGGTGGCGATTTTTCATGAATACAGTGACTACCGCACGTGGCGTCTGGCTCCGTGCCGGCCCGCGCTGGAAAGTTTCGTGCATGAAGTAATGGAAAGCTGGCGTGCGAACGGAGGCGAACCCGATGTCGCTCTCGAGTTTCCCCAGCTCCTGCGCGCCGCCGGATTTCGCGTCCTCGACGTTCGGCCGCGCGTTCTGGTCATTTCGCCGAGTGATTACGAGTGGCAATGGCCCGCAAGCTTCATCGAGATCAATCTGGCCAGATTACTTGAGCTGGGCCGGGTCACGGGCCAGTGGACGAACTCGGTGCGACGGGAATTCGCGGAAGCCGCAGCCGACGCAACGACTTTACTGACCACTCCCATGTTCCTCGAAATTATTGCTCGCCGCGAATCATGAGAACCGCCGTTTGTTCGGTTCGGCTTCAACAAAAATTTGGCGCGATCCTCTTCGCTGCGCTCTTCGGCCTGATCGCGCTGGGAAGCGCTGCTCAGCAGAGATCGATCCTTTTGAAACCGGAAGCGGTCTTCGACGGCGAGGAGTTGCATCGGGGTTGGTCGGTCCTGGTTACCGGCGATAAAATCGCGGCGGTGGGCGCAACCGTAGGAACTCCAATTCCGACGGATGCCCGCACGATCGACCTTCCGGGCCAGACCTTGTTGCCCGGTCTGATCGAGGGGCATTCGCACATGTTCCTGCATCCCTACAACGAGGC
>JACCXL010000167.1 GCA_013697015.1 Chthoniobacterales bacterium
GGGTTGAGAATCCGACACGTATTCGTCTCCTGTGCGTGCCTCGAATTCCATTGCCGGCGAGCCCCCACCTGCGCACTTTCCTGTCTGCATTCGGTGCGATTCCCGGCGAGCCCCGTGCACTCGCTGCTCGCTACGGTATCTTCGTCCGGCGTGATTGCTGGAGCGAACGGCGGGTGCTTCTCCATGAATTTGTCCACACGATGCAATTCGAGCGTCTCGGCGGCTTGCGTCCATTCCTGCAGCAGTATCTGTTCGAGTGCCTAACGAGTGGCTACGTCTTTGCTGCCCTCGAGCGGGAGGCGGTATGCTCTTCGTCTAATCTCTGTGCCTAGCACGCTAGGGCAAAATCGCGAAAACGCGCGCAGGGAACCCAGAGCCTCCCTTCGGTTTCGGGAAACTCGCTACTACGATCGCCCCAGCTTCCGGCACTTGGTCAAGGTTTGTCAGCAGTTCAATTTGGTAATGGTTCGTGCTTAGAATGTATGTCTCGAGCGAATAGTCATCCTTCGTCGTGGCAACCCCGGGATCTGTGTCCGTCGTCTCGTGACCTGAAGCGGTGATTTTGCGTTCCTCGTAGAGCATTTTTAACGCGGGCAGACTCCAACCTGGATAATGAGCTGTGCCCTGCGCATCTTTGTTTTCGAGTTTTGCGGCGTCCGGCCACCGCTTTGACCAATCGGTTCGCATAGCGACGAATGCTCCGGGAGGAATCGGACCATGGTCCTGCTCCCATTTCCGTAGACGATCGACTGTGAGCGTGTAGTCGGGATTTTTCGTCACCTCTTCGTGAACGTCGATTACCACGAGTGATAGTATCATCTCCTTGGGATCGATTTGATCGACCGTCCGGAGGCCTTTGCTGAAATGCGCCGGCGGGTCTACATGAGTGCCCCATTGGCCGACGTGAGTGTAAACTTCCGAGAAAAATCCCGCTCCCTTTGTATCGGGGCGTTTGTCGTACCAATAGATCGTCTTACGTGTTTCGTCCGGGAACCCAGGCCAGCGAGGAATACCCGGCGCAAAGTCGTGCGTCAGATCGACGAACTTTTTGCTTTGAAGGAGTTGCAGCGTCGTGTTGAGCGAGGTTGTCTCGCCCGCGTTGGCTTTTCGTGGACCGCTGAGGATTATCACCAACAAGACAACGAGCCGAATCGGGTTCATGCTGCGTTGTTATCGCAACGCGCAACAAGAAGCCAACAAGTTCGAATAAGCGCTCATCACTCTCGTCTGCATTCTTTCAAACCTCTTTGTGCCGTGCATTCGAAAAGTTATTAACAGGCTCAATATTGTGGCTGCGCAGAGTGCTCCGGCACACGCAGACGCACTTATTGGCGCGTAGAAGGTTAAGGATTGTGTGATTGATTAGAGAAATCTTCATAACATTCTTGTGAATATCTTTTCGATCCGGCCCGGGGCAGAGGAAATTCCGCGAACATGTCTTCGGCAGAACCAATGAGTCAGGTGATAGAAACACGCGCATCCAGCAGGGGTGTCGCGGGCGAACGTCTCAGAGAGATGGAGGCAGAAACCGTGCTCGCGCCAATTTCGTCACGCCGAGCGGTTCGAGCGCCCGGCAGCGAGGAGGAACCACAAGACAATACTCCCGAGAGCCTCTTCGAGCGCTTTGCCTGGCTCTATGTTTTCTGTCGCGAAAAGCTTTTCCGCGATGATACCGACCGCATGATTCGCGCTCTGTGGCCGAAGGGTTCACCTCCGGATGGGACGGAGCTAATCGAGTTGGGTTGTGGCCCCGGATTTTATTCCTGCAACCTCGCACGCCGGTTTCCGAAACTGAGAGTCACCGGCGTGGATCAATCCGACCGGCAACTTTGTTGCGCTCGGGGCAAGGCGGACGGGCTCGGGTTGTCAAATTGTCACTTTGCCAAGGTAGATGTGCTGGAGCCATCCCGGCCCGACGAAACGTTCGATGTTTTGATCGCATCGCGACTGTTCACCGTCCTCTCCGAGCGCAGCCGCGCCGTTTCCGAGATGTACCGAGTTCTGCGGCCCGGCGGGCGTTGTTTGATCGCGGAGCCGCGCTATGCGGTTTGGGCGTCGATTCCACTTTACGCGATGTGGATGCTCGCCGGGATGAGCCGTTTGCGCGAACGCTATCGAGAACCTCGCAGCGCCAGCGTTCTAAAACGTAATGAATTCGCGAGATTGTTTCAGGCGGATCCATGGCTGAGATGCAGGATCTGGATCGACGGACGTTACCAGTACGCACTCTGCGAAAAGGGTTGACGCGCTCTCGGTTCGAACGCAGACAGCACGGCTGCCATGAAGGCCGTTCGTCGCGTTCTCGACATCCATGCCCCGCAAGCATCCATGCCGGACGGGCTCTGTGCGCTTGGCGTGATGACGAAAGCGCCGCGCGCCGGAAAAGTTAAAACTCGCCTGAGCCCACCTCTCACGCTGTCAGAAGCGGCAGAGCTGAACGTCTGCTTTCTGCGCGATACGGGTGCTGCCATTTCCGCCGCCACGAAAGACACCGCGGCTCGAGGAGTGGGCGTTTACACACCCGTGGGGGAAGAAGCCGCCTGGACTGGGATTTTGCCAGACGATTTCGATCTAATCGCGCAGCGTGGACACGAGTTTGGTGAACGCCTGACGTTCGCGACAGAAGATCTCTTTCGCTGCGGATTCGCGTCTGTCTGCCTGATTGATTCCGACAGTCCGACCGTGCCCCAATTAGCCTACGCGTCCGCCGTCACTGCACTGCACGAATCCGGTAATCGGATTGTCTTCGGGCCTTCGGACGACGGGGGATATTATCTGATCGGCATGAAGGAAATTCACCGGGAGCTCTTCCAAGCAATAGAGTGGAGCACCGACCGTGTGGCCGAACAGACACTGGCGCGAGCGGCCGAACTGAAACTCAAGGTCAGGATGTTGCCGACGTGGTATGACGTGGACGATCGCACGACTTTGCAACGGTTGTGTGACGAGTTGCTAGGTCCTTCGCGCGGCGATGGGGAAGGGTACGCGGCACCCAGCACGCGCGATTATCTTGCCACGTTTGTGAAAAACGAAGGCCGCGATCGCATCTGGCCCGCAACGACGTGATGAGCTCCAGCAATAACGGAAAGCGGGCTTTGGTCACAGGGGCGGCCGGACTGATCGGGTCCCATCTCGCCGATCTGTTGGTGCGCGAAGGTTGGATGGTCCGCATTCTCGATAATCTTGAGCCGCAAACGCATCGCCACGGCAAGCCGCCCTGGCTAAACGAGAAGGCGGAATTTGTGCAAGGAGATGTGCGCGATCGCGACGCGATCACGGCGGCGCTCGATGGAATAGACGTTGTCTTCCATCAGGCAGCCTACGGCGGCTACATGCCGGAGATCGCAAAATATGTGCACGTAAATTCCTTCGGCACGGCGCAGATGCTGGAGGTGATCCGGGAGAATAGTATTCCGGTGCGGAAAGTGGTCGTGGCTTCTTCACAAGCCGTTTACAGCGAGGGAGCCGGCGAATGCCCCACGCACGGCCTTGTGTTTCCCGACGTCCGTCCAGTGGCGCAACTCCGAGCGGGCGATTGGTCGGTGCACTGTCCGTTGTGCGGCGCGGTGACCATTAGCGTGCCGACCCCGGAGAATGCGCCCGTCGGCGGCGAAACGGTCTACGGTTTAACGAAGGTCGACCAGGAAAAGCTGGTGCTCCTTTGGGGAAAGCAGGTCGGCATTTCCACGGTCGCGCTCCGTTACTCGTGTACCTACGGACCGCGCCAGTCCATCTTCAACCCCTACACCGGCGTCATCGCAATTTTCTGCACGCGTCTGCTGAACGATCTGCCGCCGGTGCTCTATGAGGACGGCGAGCAAACGCGCGACTTCTCGTTCGTGGAAGATATTGCGCGGGCGAATTTACTCGCCGTCGAATCGGACCAACTGGACGGCCTTCCGGTGAACGTCGGAAGCGCGCACGGAGTTACGATTCGAGAAGTGGCCGAACAGATTTCAGAGGCACTCGGCATTAAGATTGCGCCCGAAGCAAAAGGCGAATTTCGTCCTGGTGAGATGCGCCATCTCACGAGCGGCACGGAGCGTATTCGTGCCGCCGGATATCGCCCGCGAGTGGATCTCGCCACCGGGATTGGCCGTTATCTCGATTGGATTCGCGGACAAGCGGATGTGCGCGATTACTTTAGCGAAGCCGCAGATATCCTGCGGAGCAAAGGTATCGTGCATCGCGTCGGTCAATCATGACGCCGGCGTCACGGATTTCCGTGATCATCCCGGCGCTCAACGAAGAGAAGCCGATCGCCGATGTCGTGCGCGGCTGTCTCGCGACAGGGCTGCCGAGCGAAGTCATCGTAGTGGATAACGGCAGCTCCGATCGCACCGCGGCACGCGCGCAGGAAGCGGGGGCGCGGGTCGTCCCGGCGCCGCGCGGCTACGGGCGCGCTTGTGCGGCGGGCGTGGCTGCTCTGGCC
>JACCXL010000228.1 GCA_013697015.1 Chthoniobacterales bacterium
AGATCATGCAGTTCTTCGGTGACAAATATGGCGACACCGTGCGCGTCGTGCAGATCGGCGGAGAGCCTGGCGCGCTGAACGGCTATTCGATGGAACTTTGCGGCGGCACGCATGTGCGCGACACCGGAGAGATCGGCTGGTTCAGAATCGTGAGCGAATCGGCGATCGCGGCTGGCGTTCGGCGAATCGAAGCCGTCGCAGGCGATGAAGTGCTGAAATGGGCAGAGCAGGAAGCAGCACGACAGCAGGAGAAGTTTGAGATATTATCGCGGAAGAAATCTGGCATCGCCCGGCTCCCAGATTTCATGAACGGCGAGCACGCGTCGGCTGCAGTCGAGTCAATCGAAGCGCGCGCTGCGCATCTGAAGCAACTGGATGCGAAAGTTCACGAGTGGGAGAAGCAGCAAGGAAAGGCAGCAGAAGCGGAGCTGCGCAGTCGCGCCACGACGATTGCCAATCAGCTGGTGGAGGCACATTCGGGGACAAGCTCGTGCATCACGGAAATCCCGGACGCGGATGGTGCGTTGCTGCAGGCGGTCGCCGACGCATTAAAGACGAAGCTGAACGTGCCGATCCTTCTCGCCGGGACCACAGACGGTCGCGTCGATCTCGTCGCAGCGGTTCCCAAAAATCTCACGTCGAAGGTTCGCGCGAATGAAATCATTCAGCAGATTGCTCTCATCGTCGGCGGCAAAGGCGGTGGCCGAGCGGATAGCGCACGTGGCGCGGGCAAGGATGTCGGCAAAATTGGTGAAGCCCTGGAGCGTGCGCGGAAGTTGATCGCCAGCTGAACCGCGGAGGCGAAGACACGCGTGGGGTTACATCAACTTTCGGGGCCGATCGGCTCTCCTCGTCTCCGGTTCACTAAACAGTCGCTAAATCAAGGTATCGCGAGTGTGGCAAAAAATGTCCCGGCCAGAGCGACCGCCAGCACGAAAACGTAAGCGAGGCCGCCAAGGAGAAACTTCACGATCGTCTTGAACCAACCTTGCCGGTAGACGCGGCGAATCGAGAACAGGATTTGCGCGAGGGCGATCAGCGCGAGGAGCCAGCAAACGAGAACAGTTCGCTGCGGCGCCCAATGTTGCAGCGCGATGCCGGCCAGGCTGATGAGCACAATGGCAAGATACGTGAACGTGTGGATGTGGAGCGCGTAGACCAGATGATCAATGTAAAAAACGTGGCGGCGCAGGTAGAGGACTTTCAAGACGAAGGCGAAGAGCGGAATCGCACACATCATCATGTAGGGAAGATTGCTCGCGAGCGTGACGACAAAGAGCCCGGCTTTCGTGCCATGCTCGCCGAGCTTCTCTTTCGCCTGCGCGTCGATCCATTTCCCAAACGGGTCGGTCGGCGGCGTATCGAACCGGAGCAGCGGTTTCGATTCTTTCGGCGGGAGTTTTGCCATCGCCTCGTCGAGCCTGACCTGGGCCTCGGGCGGCATCTTCGCCGGTTTGCTGTCATTCGGGATGTCGATGTGCAGTTGACTCGCGCCGAACTTGGTCGCGAGGAAAAATAGGATACTGACGAGGAGGTAGAGGCGCAGGGGGTGCAGATAGCTGACCCGGCGACCCGCCACAAATTGATTCGTTAGGCGCCAGGGCTGCGTGAGGAGAAGACCGATCGTGGCGAAGAATTTCGAGTCCCAGTTCAGAAACGAATCGAGCACATCGCGCAACACGTGTCCGAACGAACGGCGATAATCGACCGCCGGCTGACCGCACTGCGCGCAGTAGTGCCCGGTCAGCGGTGTGCCGCAATTCTCGCAATTGGTGAATGGCAGCGGCGGAGGCGCGCTGGTCTTTTTCCGACGGAACCAGCGCCGTTTCTTCACCCTTCCCTGCTCGAAAGCGGAAACGGCCGCATCACCAACGATGAATTGCGCCGCTTCTTCGTCCATTCGGTCGATCTGGCCTTTACTTAATTGCCGCCCAGACCCGATGCACATCATCGTGGTCCTCGAGCGTCTGTAAAAATTCGCCTACTTCGGCGCGGTGCTCCTCGTTCAGTGCCGGAAAATTTTTAGCCGTATAGCCCAGCTCGCTCGTGACCACGCTCCATCCTTTAGTCGAAAGCCATTGCGAGACCATGTGCAGATCGGTTCGTTGCGTAATGAACCGCGCGCCCGCTGCATTCTCTGGAATGTCATCGTTCGCGCGATGGGAGAGAAGCTCGACATCTTGCGCGCCCGCTTCGATCGCGGCGGCTTCGATATCGGTCTTCAGATCGACGTGATGCGCCTCGACGAGCCCGACGTGATCGAAGAGAAATTTGTTGCTGCCGGGCGCTCCGAGCTGTCCGGCTTTTTTGAAGAGCACGCGGATCTCCGGAGCCGTGCGGTTGGTATTATCGGTCAGCACCTCGACGATCAGCGGCACCTTGTGCGGCGCGTAGCCCTCGAAAACGACATGCTCCAGCGCGAGCTTCTCATCGCCGATTCCCGCGCCTTTCTTGATCGCTCGCTCGATCACGTCGCGCGTGACGCTCGCCTTACGCCCCTTTTCCACGGCGGCGGCGAGTCGCGCGTTTCCGGCCGGTTCCGCACCGCCCATTTTCGCAGCCACCATGATTTCTTTCACCAGCTTGCCCACGAGCTGGCCCTTCTTCAGACCGGCAACTTCGCGTTTGGCATGAAGCCACTGTCGACCCATGCAGAGGGTGTAGCAGGCGACTGTCGCGGGGACAAGTGCGCCCCGGCGCCGCTATTGACGAAAACAAAAAAGAGACGCGGTTAACGCCGCGCCGATGCCAAACATAATCAAGGTGTCGGCGATGAAGTAGGGATAGGCCATCAGCGCAAAGCCGATGAACATAGGCGTCCATCGCTGCAGCCGTTTCCCATAAACGAAGGCGATGAAACCGACTGATCCGAAGACGAGTCCGCCGAGGAGGTTTGCCGCGCCGAGCTCGGGCATAGCTTCCTCTCCAGCTTAATGTGGGCCATCGAGGCGGATGCGCGCACCGCCACGCAAAAACAAAGCGTTGACCTGCCGGGCACGCCGCTGTCACGCTTTTGTTCCCGCGGGCGACGCTCAAGCGCCGGTCGTTTTTCGAAGAAAAAGCGTGGCCTCAAAACTTTTCAGGAAAAAAAGTCCCGAGCATCTGATTCGCGAATCAGAAGCGCCCGAGCGTTTGATGAAGCGCTCGTTAAAAGCGTTCGACGTGACGTGTCTAGGTATCGGCGCCATCATCGGAGCAGGAATCTTCGCCCTCGCGGGCACGGCAGCCGCTGGCGAGCAGGTCGCCAATTCCTCCATCTGGAAGACTCCGGTGCTGAATTACATTCAGTCGATTCTGGCGCATTCGGAGGTGATCATGGGCCGGCCCGCGGCAGGACCCGCCGTGGTCATCTCGTTTGTAATCGCGGCCGTTGCCTGCGGTTTCGCGGCGCTTTGCTACGCGGAGCTGGCGTCGATGATTCCAGTTTCGGGTTCGGCATACACTTATTCGTACGCGACTCTCGGTGAGATTATCGCGTGGATCATCGGCTGGGATTTGATTCTCGAATACGCCGTTGGAAATATGGCGGTTGCAGTCGGTTGGTCGGGTTATTTCGTCACGCTCTGTGGCAGTTTGTTCGGATTAAAATTCCCGCTATGGGCAGTTTCGGACTCAGGCACGGCCGCGACCATTGTCGCCAAAGGTGGTGATGCGCTGCGGGATTTTTCGTCTACGACACTTCCAGTCATCGCTGGACATCCATTTGCCGTGAACTTGCCCGCGTTCCTCATCGTGGCGGCAGTGACGATTCTCTTAATCTACGGCATTCGGGAAAGCGCGAAGACCAACACGACGATTGTTTTGATCAAAGTGGCGGTCGTTGTTTTCTTTATCGCCTTCGGTTCGTTCATGGTTCATCCGACGAACTGGCATCCTTTCATGCCCTCCGGTTTTGGCGGGGTGATGAGCGGGGCCGCAATCGTGTTTTTTGCATTCATCGGGTTCGATGCCGTCTCGACGACGGCGGAAGAAACGCGCAATCCGCAGCGCGATCTTCCCATCGGCATGTTCACCAGTCTCGCGATTTGCACGGTTCTCTACGTCCTCATGTCCGGGGTGCTGACCGGCATCAAAAAATACACCGTCTATCTTGGCGACTCCGCGGCGGTGGCGACGGCCTTCGCGAGCAAGCCGTGGGCGCAAGCGCTGGTCAGTGCCGGCGCGCTCGCAGGATTAACCTCGGTGCTTCTCGTCTTTCAACTCGGACAGCCGCGCATTTTCATGGCGATGGCACGTGACGGGCTCCTGCCCCGGTATTTTGCGCGAATTCACCCACGTTTTCGCACGCCTTACATCACCACCATCTGGACCGGCGTGATCGTCGGCGGGGTCGCCATGATCACGGACATCGGTTCGCTTTCCGACCTAACGAATATCGGAACGCTCTTTGCTTTCGCACTCGTTTGTCTGGGAGTGCTCGTGCTGCGGCGCACCGATCCTACTCGTCGCCGGCCGTTTCGTGTGCCCATGGTCCCGCTCTTTCCAATTCTCGGCGTATTGCTCTGCGCAGCCTTGATGCTCAGCCTGCCGATCGAAACATGGTTGCGTTTCTTCGTCTGGCTCGGCGTCGGCTTGCTCATCTATTTCCTTTACAGCGTCCGTCACAGCCGCTTGCGGCAGGGCATCGATTCGGGTGAGACGGAAAACACGCTCCCGCCAATTCGTCCGTGATCAAGACGTGGGCGCCTCGGCGAGTATCGCAGCGATGACGTGCGAATATCCCGCGGCGGACGCAAGTTGGGACGGAACTGGACAGCAAAACGGCCTCGTCTCCGAGGCCGTTCCTACCCGCGGTTTTACCTTCGTTTACGCCATCGCCCCGACAGCGGCGTAGCTCGCCTTGTCATCGACATCGAGCCACCCGAACAGCGTCGTCTTCGCAGGATCCAGCCCATGCGGTTTCACCTGTTCGGCAAACCAGTCGCGTTTCTCCGGATCATTGTGTGGATTCACCTCCAGCATGCTGTCACTCCATGCTTTCACCTCGTCCGCGCTCTTCTTTTCTCCGTGCTGATCCAACCATTTCGCCATCTCTTCGTCGCTCGCGCCGCGCTCAATTTCCGCTTTGAAATCGTCGCCCTTAATGCCTTTGAAGCCGAACAGCATGTTGTCGAGTGGGCAGTCGAAATGGTATTCGCCGATGT
>JACCXL010000261.1 GCA_013697015.1 Chthoniobacterales bacterium
GATTCTGAGGTAGCGCTTTGCAGGATTCAAGCGCGACCGCACGCATTCTCAGAATTCAGACAAATGACACGACTGTTCCAGAAATTTACACTGAAGGGGTAACGAACGTTCGCGCTTCCATGGTGAAGAACCCGCGGCATGCCCGCTGCTTAACGAGCGGCATGTTCGAACTTGCTGCTTTCGTGATGGCAATCGGTTCTGTTCTGGCCAGCGTCGCGTGGGCCTGCAAACAGGACATCGCGCCGCAAATCTGACGCCCAGGCGGGGTTTATGGGGCGACGGTTCTTTACCAGCGCTCGGGTGCGGGTAGATTCTCCGCCCACTCATGCCAATCACGGAAGCGGACGTTATCGCAGCGTTGCGACGGGTGAAATATCCCGGGTTTAGTCGGGATATTGTCTCCTTCGGACTAATCAAGGATGTGCGAATCGAAGACGGTGCTGTGGCCGTCCAGTTAACGCTGACGACGAACGAACCAGCTATCCCGCGCGGGATAAAATCCGAAGCCGAAGAAGCGCTGCGCTCGGTCGCGGGTGTGATTTCCGCCAAAGTGTTGATCGACATTCATGCGCCAGCGGCTTCGTCCGGAAATTCCGGCGTCGGGACGACGCGAATCGAAGGAATCCGGCACGTGATTGCCATCGCGAGCGGCAAAGGAGGCGTCGGCAAATCGACCGTGGCCACAAATCTCGCCGTGGGCTTTCAACAAAGCGGCGCCCGAGTCGGCCTGTGCGACTGCGACATCTACGGTCCGAGCGTGGCGATGATGTTCGGTTCGCGCGACCGGCCCATGGCGACCGACGAGAACCGCATCATCCCGATCGAGCAAGATGGATTGAAGCTGATGTCGATGGGATTTCTGCTCGACGACACGTCTCCCGCGATTTTGCGCGGCCCGATGGTCACGCGTTACACGCAGCAATTTCTGCGGCAGGTCGAGTGGGGCGAACTGGATTATCTGGTCCTCGATCTGCCGCCCGGCACGGGGGACATTCAGTTAACGATTGTGCAGACAGTTGCGCTTTCCGGCGCGATCATCGTCACCACCCCGCAGGAAGTCGCGTTGATCGACGCGCGCAAGGCCGCGACGATGTTCGAGAAGGTGAACGTGCCGGTGCTCGGCTTGATCGAAAACATGAGTTACTTCCTGTCTCCCAGCGACGGTCAGCGTTACGACATCTTTGGGAGCGGCGGCGGCGAAAGGGAAGCGAAGCGACTCCGGGTTCCTCTGCTCGGCCAGATTCCGATCGATATCGCCACCCGAGAGTCGGGCGATCGCGGCCTGCCGATCACGGCACAAGCGCCCGATTCCCTCGTAGCGGTCGAATTTAAGCGGATCGCTTCCCGGCTGCGCGAGATGCTCGTCTGAATCAGGCGCGCTCTATGCTAAATAAAACTCGGTCGGTTCGCGTCGAACAATTGGAGGCTCGGGATTGACCGATTCAGATAATTATGAAAAACAAAGGAGAGATGGACGCTTCGCAGGAAGGGCACTCTCAATTCGTGAAGAATTCTGTGCTCTATAAGGAGTTCCTGGCGGAGCGGGAAGAGATTTTGAAGCACAAGTGGATCGAGAGCGAAAAAGCCGGCAGCGACATCGGTTTCGAAAAAGCGCTCCTTGATTGGATTGTGAAGCATCGCTCAAACTGGCGTGACAAGCGCATGAAGGAGGCGAAAGCCGAACCAAGGGGAGCCTCGTAGATTTTCCCTCCTTTAACGCGATCCCGCGAGGTCGCGAAGGAAGCCATGAAGAAACAGACCACGGTCCGCCACAGCGATCTCGCGCCCGTCATGGACGCCGAAGCGATCCGGCGCGCGCTCCGCCGCATTGCGCATGAGATCATCGAGCGAAATCGAGATCTCAGCGCGCTCGTGCTGGCCGGGATTCCGTCTCGCGGGGTGGAGATCGCCCATCGGCTGGCGAGCTACATTCGTGAAATTGAGAACGTCGAGGTCGCAACCGGCGTGGTCGATGTCTCGATGCATCGCGACGATGTTGGCACACGGGCCTGTCTCCCGATCGTGCAAAGCTCGCACCTGCCGCTGCCGCTCGAACATCGTACGGTGGTGATCGTCGATGATGTCTTTTTCACGGGCCGCACGATCCGGGCGGCCCTTGATGCGATCAGTTCGTTCGGCCGGCCGGCGCGCATTCAACTCGCCGTCTTAATCGATCGCGGCCACCGCGAGTTGCCGATCCGCGCGGATTATGTCGGGAAAAATATGCCGACCGCAGCTGACGAGCGAATCCGTCTCCGGCTACAAAACATCGATGGCGAAGCGGACGCAGTCTGGCTGGTGAAGGAGCCGCAGACATGAGATCCCGAGACCCGGCGGGAGCGCCCAGTCGTGGAGCGGCCGTGCCCTCGGCGAGTGGTCATTGGGCGCGGAAAGATTTGCTCGGTTTGCGCGAGCTTTCAGCGGAGGAGATTACTTTCATTCTCGATACCGCCGACGCCTTCAAGCAAGTTGGCACGCGCGAGATCAAAAAGGTGCCGGCGTTGCGCGGTAAAACGCTGGTCAACTTTTTCGTGGAACCGAGCACGCGCACGCGCACGTCGTTCGAGCTGGCGGCTTTTCGTCTCAGTGCGGACGTCGTGAACATCTCAGCCACCTCCTCCAGTCTGCAAAAAGGGGAGACGCTCAAAGACACCGCGCAAAATTTGCAGGCTCTCCACGCTGATATTCTCGTCCTGCGGCACAGCTCTGCCGGGGCCGCTCAGTTCCTGGCCGAACGACTCCATGCCAGCATCATCAATGCTGGCGATGGGGCGCACGAACATCCCACGCAGGCGCTGCTCGATCTTTACACAATCCGGGAAAAGAGAGGTGCGATCGCCGGACTCCATGTCGTGATCGTGGGGGATATTTTGTTCAGCCGCGTAGCGCGCTCCAACATCTTCGGCCTCCTGAAACTCGGCGCGCGTGTCACGCTCGTCGGACCCAGCACGCTCGTCCCGCGTGAATTCGAGAAACTCGGCGTCACCGTTTCCCATTCGCTCGACGAAGTCTTGCCGACG
This sequence comes from Chthoniobacterales bacterium, assembly GCA_013697015.1. Taxonomy (GTDB): domain Bacteria; phylum Verrucomicrobiota; class Verrucomicrobiia; order Chthoniobacterales; family UBA10450; genus JACCXL01. Next base: position 3,021 of record JACCXL010000261.1, read on the forward strand.
GCGGACGTCTTGAACCTGCTCCGCATCCAGCACGAGCGACAGCGAAAGAAATACTTTCCGGGTCTCGGCGAATACATCCGGCTCTTCGGACTGACGCGGACGCGCGCGAAACTCTTGCGGCCCGACTGCGTCATCATGCATCCGGGACCGATCAATCGCGGGGTGGAGATCGAGAGCGAAGTCGCGGATGGACCGCAGAGCGTCATACTCGATCAGGTCACGAACGGTCTCGCCGTGCGAATGGCGGTGCTTTACCTGTGCGGCGGCATTTCCGGATAATGGACACGATTATTCGAAACGGCCGGATCATCGATCCCGCGAACGGTCGCGATGAAGTGGCCGACCTCTTCGTCCGCGGGGGAAAAATTGTTGCCACCCTGTCCGATGGCGCGAAAGACAAAGCACAAATTGTCGACGCGCGCGGGCTCGTGGTGGCGCCCGGATTGATCGACATGCATGTCCATCTGCGTGAACCGGGCTTCGCTTGGAAGGAGACAATCGAATCAGGCACGCGCGCGGCCGCTGCCGGGGGCTTTACCACCGTAGTCTGCATGCCGAATACTTCGCCCGTAGCCGACACGCCGAGCACGATTTCCTGGATAAAACAGCGCGCGTCGGAGAAAGCGCTCGTGCATGTGCTGCCAGCTGGCGCCATCTCGGAGGGGTTGGCCGGTGAGGAACTCGCCCCCATCGCGTCGCTGGCTCAAGCAGGAGTTGTCGCGATCACAGACGACGGGCATTGCATTCAAAATCATGAGCTCATGCGGCGTGCGCTCGAATATGCGCGGATGGTGAATGTCCCAGTGCTCGATCATTGTCAGGATTACAGCCTCGTGGGAGCAGGTGTCGTTCACGAAGGTCACTGGAGCACGCTCCTTGGTTTGCCAGGCTGGCCAGCGGCCGGTGAAGAGGCAATCGTGATGCGAAATATCCTGCTCTCCGAGCTTTGCGATCACCCGATTCACTGTCAGCACATCAGCTCCGCCGGAAGCGTGCGGCTGATCCGCGAGGCCCGCGCTCGCGGCGTCAAAATCACTGGTGAAGTCTGCCCGCACCATCTCGCGTTGACTGATGCGGGCGTGCAGGATTTCGACACCAATTACAAGATGAACCCGCCACTGCGCGCACAAGCCGACATCGACGCGGTCTTGCAGGGGATCGCTGATGGAACTTTAACGATCTTGGCCAGCGATCACGCTCCGCACGCACAATGGGAGAAGGAAGTTGAATTCGACGCGGCTCCTTTCGGCATCATCGGTTTGGAAACCGAGCTCGCTCTCTTTCTCGATCTGCTCGTGCACAAAAATGCGATCATTTCACTGCCGCGGCTGATCGAAATGCTAACGATCAATCCCGCGCGCTTATTGAATATTTCGGCCGGAACATTGTCCGTCGGAGCGATGGCGGACATTACTCTGATCGATCCGGGACTCGCCTGGCAGGTCGATGCGGCGCAGTT